>JBDRFQ010000253.1:0-5889 GCA_043818685.1 Candidatus Eiseniibacteriota bacterium | reverse complement strand
GGAGAGTGACGCCAAGGATGAGATTCAATCGCTGGTGCGATTTCGTTTGGCGGAGGTGTTGACGGGGGAAAAGAGCCGGCACGATGTCGAGGTGTGGCTTGACATGTTGGAGGGGAGGTTCAACTACCTTCCCCACGTGATCAAGAACTACCTCATCGATACCCTCCGCCATGATTCCATGAAGAAGCGAAGACCGCGCCTGGTAGAGGATGAACCTCGACCGGATAGCCTGGTTAGTCTGTCTATTCCAGGTGTAGCGCGGGAGGCGGAATGCGCAAGTCTAGTCTCAGACGTGGATGAGCGGGTTCTTGACCGCGTTCAGACCGAGGAACTCAGAAAGCGAATAGCAGAGGTGGAGTCCGAGTTGATCGAAGGTGGGTGCGGACGAAGGGCCGGTGCGATTCTGACGGCATGCCTCTTGGCCGATGAGATGCCTTCACAAAAGGAACTGGCGGGACAGCTTGGGATAAGCGCGCGCCAGTTGCGTTCTGATCTAGCGGAGATAAAGAAAAAGGCAGCCTTGGTCGCGAGACTGCTGTTCGTTTCGTAGCCCTTCCCGCAGCGAGCACGTTCGGGTCCGGGGTCTTGTTAGGCCCCGGGTTTTTTTGCCCGCGACTTCCGCTTGGGGGAGCGGTTTCTCGAATGAACCAGTGGAAGGCCGGGAAGCGGGCGAGGCGCCAGCTCGGGGCCCCGAGTCCGGATCCTGGTGCGCGAGCGAGGAAATCCGAAACCCCGAGCAGCGGAAGGAGTTAATTGGTGTCATCCCCCGCGTCAAAACGGTCGCTCCCTGCCAGTCACCAGTGGCTCTTGGGGTTGATGCAGAGGATCAACTTTGGGCGCATTGAGAGCCTGCTGGTCTGCCGAGGGGAACCGATGCTCCAGCCTCCACCGGCGGTCGTGCGGACGGTCAAGCTCGGTGGAGACAACCGACCCAGGCCCGAAGCGGGTCTCGGGGATTTCTCCCTTAGAGGCCGTGCCGTTGAGTTGTTTCAGCAACTCGACTCAATCGAAAACGCTTTCGTGGACGTAGAGGTCAGCCATGGGTTGCCTCTTGTACTGCACGTGAGGGAGCGGGCCTAGGGAAGGGAAGCAGTCCTAGCCAGAACACCAGACAACGTACTGGCCGCAAAGCGGAGGGCGTTGTGGGTGTCGCCGAAACCGGCGCATTCACAACTCCTCCGCTTCGTCCATTCGGGACGAAGAGCCCGGCTGAAGGCGGCACCCACGCGAACTCCTCGGCCAAGAGGGGGTTTCGATGGGTACCAGCAGCACGTATCCCGCAGTCGACGAGTACGCCGCTCACCACATCCGCCACAAGGCTCGCTCGCTCGTGGGGCGGTATGGCTTCCGCGAGACGGACGTCGAGGATTTGGAGCAGGAACTGACGCTGGACGTGCTCCAGCGGATGCCGAAGTACGATCCGGGTCGCGCCCAGAAGAAGACGTTCGTGGTCCGCCTCGTCCGCAACAAGATCGCGTCCATCCTGGAGGCGCGGAAGGCCGGAAAGCGGGACTACCGAACGCCCGTCTACTCGTTCACCGGCTGGGTCAAGGATCGGACGAACGGCTTCCTCCAGCGCAGCGAGACGATCGACCAGGACCACTACCTTCTCCGGACGGGCCGGCGGCGAGCCCAGCAGGAAGTGCTCGACCTCGCCATCGACTTGAAGCGGGCGACGGACCTCCTCCCTCCCGAGCTACGCGATCTCTGCCGGCGCCTCCGCTACGAGACAGTGTCGGAGATTTCGCGGGAGACCGGAGTTCCACGAAGCACCATCTGCGACGCGAAGGAGAGGATCCGGGTGCACTTCGAGGAGCGGGGACTGCGCGATTATCTGTGATCGCCCCCGACACTTCTTTGAGTTTTCCGGTATGTACCCTGTAGAGAGACAGGGGCGGTCCGATCCGAGGGCCGCCCCGCACCTCTCGGTCCGACACATCGGCCGTGTTTCCGGTAGATACGTGAGGGAAAGCGGAACCAAGAGTTCTCCTTCTCCCGCGCGCCACTTCAAGCGCCCGACACTTCTCGCCTTCTTCCGGTAAGTACCAGAGGGAAAGACAGGTCGCGAACCCGCGGCTATTGAGGAGCCTATGGAGCGAGAGATCTACCGATTCGAGTTTTCGGAGACCGTGCCGCTGGAGCGTGTTGAGGAGACACTGTGCCTCTCGGCGCTTGCCGCCGAGGGAGTGTACGGACGATCCCACCTCCGGCTCAACGCCGCCTTCCGCCTGGACAAGACGAAGCGCACCTGCACGGTCGACGCCGGGACGGAGGTGGGAGAAACGCTGGCGCGGATCCTCACCGGGCTCCTGACCGAGGAGTTCGGGGAAGAGGCGTACCGCGTGGAGCGAGTGGTTCAGTCCATTGAGAGCCAACCTGGGAAGGGAGAGGCCTGAGGTGCCACGACTCAACTTCGAAAGAAAGAGCGAGAAGCGTTTTGAGCCGCTGCCGGAGGGGAAGTACCTCTGCCAGATCGAGGACATTGAGGAGGAGACGACGCGCCGCGGCGATCCGATGTGGCGCATCCGGTTCGTGGTGACGTCGGGAGCCCACCGCTATCGATGGATCTTCGACCGTCTCGTCTTCTCGGAGGCGGCGAAGGAGCGGCTGCGCATGTTCTGCGAAGCGTTCGGCTTCGAGACAGACGGCGAGGTCGATCTCGACACCGAGGCGTTCCTCGGCAAGCGCGTGTTCCTCGATGTCGAAACGAGCACTTACACCGACCGCGAGGGACGTGAGCGAGTTGGCAATGAGGTCGCATGGGCCGGATTCCACCGCGCCGTGCGTGAGGATGAGGGCCTTCCGTACTAGGGAGAGACCGCGTGGCCGAACCAACTGAACGAGACGTGTCCGAGAAGCTCCGCCTTCTCGAGGAGCGGTTCTTCGCTCGCACGGATCGCGTGGCGATCTTGGCGCGCTGGGGAAGACCGTGTCCTGTGAACGCAAACGGGGCGTTCGCAGATCTCCTCGCCGGACACATCCTGGGCCGAAGGGCTCCCTCCATTCGCGCGCAGTACACGTCTCGGGGCGGGACGAAGGAGGTGGTGGGGAGGTTTCGGGTGGGGTCCTACGCTCCCGCCCCGGACGGTACGACCCCCTGGATCTGCATCGATCTGGATGGAGAGGGACATGCCTTTGCGCTTGAGGATCCGAAAGTGGCGGCAGTCGAGGTCCATCGCCGCTTCGCGGAGCACAGCCTTCCGGCTTTCTTGGAGAAGTCAGGCGGCGGCCATGGGTGGCATGTGTGGTGCTTCGTCGAAGCGCCGATTCCCGCTTCGAAGGCCCGGCGCCTCGCGAGAGCGATGATCCCGGAGGGCATCCTCCTCGCGAACGGGGACGAAGCCGACGTCGACCAGGGCCGCGGAGTCGAGATCTTCCCGAAGCAGGACCGTATCGCCGATGGGGGCACCGGGAACTGCGTGTGGCTCCCGTGGTGGTCAGGAGCGCCCGAGGGAGCGAACGAGTTCTACTGTCTCCACGAAGACGGCGAGGTCGAGAGGTTCGATCCCGAGATGTTGGCCACGATCGCCGAGGCAGACGTGGACCGAGTGCTGAGCGAGCGGCCGGCGCCGAACGTCGAGCGCCGGGGCGAACGAAGTGCAACCGAGGGGAGCGGTGGCTGGCGGGAGTGGCGCGCAGAAGCCCTCGCCGCCCTGCCCCTCGATCAGGTCTACGGGGACCTTCTGACCGGGAGAGCTCGCCCCGACGGCTGGCTGGAATGTCGAGATCCGTGGTCCCCGACGGGTGACCGCGATCCCTCGGCCGGCGTCGCGGACACCACGCCGCAGGCTGAGCGCGGGGCGTTCCACTCGTTCATCTCTGGGCGGACCCTCTCCGTGTTCGACTTCCTGGTGGAGAGGGGAACAGCGACGACGATCCGTGACGCATTTCAGCTTGTCGCCAGACTATCCAATATCGATCTCCCGTCGCCGGCCCGCAAGGAGGTGGCAGAGAAAAGCGACGACGGCCAGCCCTCGGTCCAGGTGAACAACCGCCAGCTCATCGACGTCATCGAAGACGCCTGGGCCGCGATCCTCGCCGCCAACCGGAAGCCCTTCCTCTTCGTACGGGCCGGACGGCTCGTCCGCATCGAGCGCTCCCAGGGCGGTGTCCTACTCGCCGATGTCGATGAAGACTCCGCGTATGGGATGCTCGCACGGGTTGCACGCTGGTGCCGGATGAACGAGAAGGGGGATCTCAGCGATGTTCCGCCGCCTCGTAGCGTGGCGAAGGACATGATCGCGTATCCCCACGAGAACCTGCCGCGACTGGACTCAATCGTCGCCTCGCCCGTTCTCACGCGATCGGGGAAGCTGATCCGGCGTCGCGGGTACCACAAGCGGGAACAACTCTGGTACGAGCCTCCCGCTCGGTTCCGGATCGGACGGATCCCCTCGTCGCCGACGCAGGAGGAGATCGAACGGGCCAAAACCCTCCTCCTGGACGACCTCCTGGTCGACTTCCCCTTCGCCGCGGAATCGGACCGGGCACACGCCCTCGCGGCGATCCTTCTTCCCCTCGCGCGCCGGCTCATCGACGACTGCGCGCCGATCCATTTGGTCGAGGCGCCGTGCCCGGGTTCCGGCAAGGGTCTCCTCGCCGACGTGGTCTCCCTGATCGCCGAAGGACGGCCCTGCCAGGTCACGACCATCGCGAGGGACGAGGCGGAAACCCGAAAGAAGATCACGGCAATGCTCTCACGGGGGAGCCGCGTGATCCTGGTCGACAACATACGGGACGCGCTGGATTCGGATCAGTTGGCATCCGCCCTCACCGCGAAGATCTGGTCGGACCGTGTGCTCGGCACGAACCGGATGATCGACCTGCCGAACCAGGCGACCTGGCTCGTCACGGCGAATAACCCTCGGGTCTCGCTCGAACTGGCCCGGCGCTCCGTACGCATCCGGCTGGACCCCAAGGTCGACCAGCCGTGGAAGAGGGAAGGCTTCCGGCACGATCCGCTCCGGGAATGGGTCGCGGCGAACCGCGGCCGACTCCTCGCCGCCGCGCTCACCCTGATCCGGGCGTGGATCGCGGGCGGACGCCCCCAGGGGGACCACGTCCTCGGGTCCTTCGAGGAATGGGCCCACGTCATGGGCGGCATCCTCGACTTCATCGGCGTCTCCGGTTTCCTCGGGAGCCAGGACGAACTCTACGAACTCGCCGACGCCGAGGGGCAGGAGTGGCGGGAGTTCGTCCTCGTATGGTGGCGCGAGCATCAGGGCGACTGGGTACGGGCCAAGGATCTTCACGCCATCGCCGAACGCGAGGACCTTCTCCCCCTCACTCGCGGCACAAAAGGAGAGCGCTCGGAACGCATCCGAATGGGTCAAAAACTGTCTCGGATGCGCAGTAGAGCGCTTGGAACCTATCGAATCGAAGCAGTTACAGACAAGGACAGCAACTCGATCCGCTACCGCCTCGTGCCGACTGAATCGGGCGAAGTACCAATGCAGACGGAGGTTGCGGCGGCGGGCAGCGAGAGCGTGGCCGAAGACATCCCTGGTAGTCCCTGGTAGTGGAAATCGCACTACCAGGCCCACTACCGGGACGGCAACCGCCGATAGACTCATTGGTTACGTGGGCTCCCTGGTAGTTACGGGTAGTGTTTCCCAATCTAAATGCACGAGAGGGAGAGTGAAGAGTGTATGTGCACATGCACTCGCAGGGAAACGTATAGGGCAGCGTAGGTGGGTTTAACTACCAGGGACTACCAGGCCGGCTCCGCATCTGTTTAAGCCGCAAGCTGTTCCGCTCCCGGTAGTGGGGCTTTTTGACTACCGGAACACTACCGGGCACTACCAGGGAGTTCGGGTGAGAGTTTGGGGGGAGAAAGCGAGTGAACCATCGCATGTTCAATGCGTTGCCCGCGTACGTTGGCGGCAAGCG
>JBDRFQ010000252.1:0-7611 GCA_043818685.1 Candidatus Eiseniibacteriota bacterium | reverse complement strand
GCCCTCGCCGCCCTCGCCGCGGCGTGCGCCGGCTGCGGCGGAGGTGGAGAGCGTCCTCCGAACATCATTCTCATCACGATCGAGTCGCTCCGCGCGGATCATGTCGGCTGCTACGGGTATCCGCTCCCGACGACCCCCCATCTCGACGAGCTCGCTTCGGAGAGCTTGCGGTTCGATCGCGCGTATTCGGTCACGAGCTGGACGCTCCCCTCGCACGCCTCCCTCTTCACCGGGCTTCCGCCGACGGCGCTCCAGGTGACGGAGCCGCACCACCGCCTCGCGGACTCGTACGAGACCCTCGCCGAGATCCTCTCCGAGGAAGGGTACTACTGTATCGGCTTCGTCAGCGGGCCGTTCCTCCGGACTCCCCACAACCTGAACCAGGGTTTCTCCCACTACGACGACACCCCTTCGTCGGTCTCGACGGGGAACGCCCACGGCGATCGTACGAACCCGGAGATGGAGGAAAAGATCTCCGCCTTTCTCCGCTCGCTTCCTCCGAAGCCGTTCTTCCTCTTCGCGTACTTCTGGGACGTTCACTACGATTTCATCGCTCCGCCCCCCTTTGACACGCTCTTCACAGATCCGGGGACGGAACCGTTCGACACCCGGGGTTTCGAGCGAAACGGGGAGATCCACCCCGGAATGCGCGCCGAGAGGCTGCGCTATGTGATCTCCCAGTACGACGGCGAGATCCGGTGCACCGACGAGATGCTCGGGCGGATCTTCGGCGTCCTCCGCGAGACGTCCCTCTGGGACCGGACGGCGATTCTCCTGACGGCGGATCACGGAGAGGAGTTCTTCGAGCACGGCGAAAAGGGACACAAGAACAACCTCCATCGGGAATCGCTCCATGTCCCGCTGCTCGTGAAGCTCCCCGGGGCCGCGGCCCCCCGCGCGGACTCCCGGCTCGCGACTCCGACGGATCTCTTCCCGACCG
Source organism: Candidatus Eiseniibacteriota bacterium (assembly GCA_043818685.1). GTDB lineage: Bacteria > Orphanbacterota > Orphanbacteria > Orphanbacterales > Orphanbacteraceae > VGIW01. The sequence continues at coordinate 6,671 of JBDRFQ010000252.1, read as the reverse complement.
CGCTCACCCTGGCCGGGGCCGCGGGTCGCGATCCACGCGACGGGCTCTCGCTGCTCGGGGAGCCTCCGGAGAGCCGGGATCTCTTCTTCGAGCTTCGCCACACGTACTACGGGCCCTCGATCGCCGCCGGCTCCATGGGAACGAAGACCTTCGATGCGCACGCGGCGACCGACGGGGCACTCAAGTACATGCTCTTCCCGAGAGGGGGGGGGGAGCGGCTGTTCGATCTTGCGGGCGACCCGGACGAGACCGTCGATCTCTCCGCGGCGCGCCCGGCCGATGTCGCGGCTTGGAGGGAGAAAGTCGGCGCGTGGAAGGAGGAGGCCGGCCGGATCGCCTCGGAGCACGGGGCCGCCGGCGAGGCGGTTCTCTCCTCGGAAGAGAAGCGCAGGCTCGAAGCCCTCGGCTACATCCAGATCGTTCCCCGCTAGCCTGGATTATGCACGTGTTTGCGTCGCGAGGACGCAGAGCTAGGGGCCAAGAGGTCGACTTGGACGAGCTGCTCCCGGAAACGTAGTCTCGGCCTCCCCCCCGGCGCGCTATGACTTGTCGCTCCTAGCGGTCGCGACAAGATCCACGCGCGCCACGGGTCCCTGTTGAGGAAGCGGCGACGGAAAGAAGGCCTCGCAGGCCGCGATCCGCGACCGCAGTAGGAAACGCGTGCATAATCCAGGCTAGCCTCCTTGACGAAGCCCGGGCCCCGGAGCTACAGTCGTCCGGCGGAGAGGAAAGCGCATTGACGTTTGTCGGGAGCGCGGAGAGCCGTCGATGTGCCCTGCGCTCTTCTTTGTTGAAAGGAGAAAAAATGAACAGCAAACCGATTCGCGGTCCGGCGGTCTCCCTTCTGGCGGCCGCGTTGCTTCTTGTCTCCTGCGGGGGAAAGACCTCGGAGAAGGCCGACCCGGTGCTCATCACCGTCGACGGAACCGAGATCACGAACTCCGACGTCGAACACGAGCTCGCCCGTCTCACGCGCCACCTGGGCGAAAGGTACACCCCCGCCCAGGTCGATCAGATGAGAGCCCAGCTCGGAGAGCAGGCGCGGGAGAACCTTATTCACAAGGTCCTGCTCGCCAAGGCCGCCGACGAGGAGAACGTCCGCGTCGAGGAAGCGGACCTCGTTGAGAAGATCGACCAGTTCAGAAACAGCCTCCCCGACACGAACGCCTACACCGACTACCTGCGCGGGCTCGGGTTGGACGACGAGGCCTTCCGGGCGGAAGTGCGCGAAGAAACTCGGATCGAGAGGCTCCTCGATGCGAAGACCGAGGAAATCCCCGCTCCCGACGAGGCGGCCGTGAGGGACTACTACGAGACGAACCACGATCGCTTCATGCAGGGCGAACGGGTTCACGCGGGCCACATCCTCGTTCTCTTCGAGGAAGGGGACACGGACTCGACCAAGAAGGAGAAGCGTTCCCGAATCGAAGGGATCCGCAGGGAGATCGCCGGAGGGGCCGACTTCACCGAGATGGCCCGCAAGCACTCCGGATGTCCGAGCAGCGCGAACGGGGGGGATCTCGGGTGGTTCGAGCGCGGCCGGATGGTGAAGCCGTTCGAGGACGCCGCGTTCGCGCTCCGGCCCGGGGAGATGAGCCGCGTCGTCGAGACCGAGTTCGGCTATCACCTGATCAGGTTGGCCGAGCGGAAAGAGGCGCGCGAGATTCCGCTGGCGGAGGTTCAAGAAGCCATCGCGACGGAGATGACGCGGGAGGCCCATCGCGAGGCGGTACAGAACTACCTTCGCTCTCTCAGAGACAGCGCGGACATTCGCATTCTCGGGAGCGCCGGCTAGGGTCGATCCGCCGGAACCGTCCTCAACGGCCGGACTCCGGTTCGACCTCACGACGGATCCGGGCCGATGTCTCCCTACCTCCGGAGCTTCTCCATCTCCTCGCGCGCGGCGGTTCGGCTCGGATCGAGCCGGATCGCGGTGCGCATCTCCTCGGCGGCTTCCCGAACGAGCCCCCGGCGGGCGAGAGCGCGCGCGAGACCCTCGTACGCGTCGGGGTTCTCCGGGTCGAGCGCGGCGGCGATGCGGAACTCGACGGACGCTCGGTCGGCGAAGCCCTCCGCGAGGAGTAGCTCGCCGAGCCGGACGCGTGTCTCGGGCGACCGGGGATCCACGGAGAGCGGGGATCCGTCCGCTGACTCGACCGTGCTCGCCTCGTTCGGATGCGCCTGGAGCGCGAGAGCCGTCCGGGTTCTCTCCAAGCCGCGCGCCACCGCATCCCGGAAGTCCTCTCTCTTGATCGGGAAGCCGAGGGCGGATTCGTAAAGGGGCTCCGCCTCCTCGATCCGCATGCTCCTCTCGAGCGCGTGCGCGAACGCGACGAACGGGAGCGGGCGGTCCGGATAGAGGGTGATTGCCTCGCGGAAGGTCCTCTCGCCCAGCTCCCGCTCTCCGACCGCCCAGAGCCGATCGCCGAGAGCGAGGAGCTCTTCCATGCTGCAGCCGCCGGCGAGCCTCTTGGACTCGAGCCGGGCGATCCCCGCGCACCGGGCCCCGAGGTCTCGGAGGAAGGGGGAGGCGGAGCTCGAGAGCCTGAGGAAGTCCCGCTCCGCGCCCGACGGGTCCTCGCGGCGAAGCCGAAGGAGCCCCTCCGTCAGGATCGCCTCGTCCGTGGGCGCCGCTCGAATCTCCTCCAGAACCTCCGCGACGCGATCCCATTCCCCGCGGATTCGGTGGAGCCGGATCAGGGCGTCCCACGCCTCGTCGTCGAACGGGTCCGCCGCGATCCGGTTCCGGAAGGCCTTCTCGTCCCGGTCCGCCGCGCCGGCGATCACGAGGAGGTTCGAGTCGCCCGGCAGGTAGCGGAGCGCCTCGAGGATCTCGGCGGTCGCTCGCCAGGTCGTGCTTGCCTGATCCGCCGCGGATGCCTCGAGCCAGGCGATCGCTTGCGACGCGAGAAGATGAAGAGCCGCCTTCTCATATCTCCTCAGCCTCTCCGCCGTCCTTTCGGAGCCTTCCGGGATTTCGAGATAGGGAAGAACGCTCGTTCGGTTGAAGAGCATCGCGTCGATGATCTCGGGGCGCGTGTACAGCTCGCGCGAGTACTCGAGGTAGGGTTTGTCGTCCGTGTTGACCGGGACGCCGCGGGTGTATCGGTCGATGGCGTGCTCGTCCATCAGGTAGAACGCGAGCAGCCGGTAAGGATCCTCCATCGTGTAGCGCGCGAGGTCTTCCCGCACCGCCGGGATGCCGGTCTTCCTCAGGAATTCGCTCCAGTCCAGTCGAAGCGGCTCGAGCGTCCCGATCAGGACGAGATGGTTCGGATTGACGTACCAGAGCGACGAGTGCGGAAAGACCGAGAGGAACGTCTTCAAGAGAATCCTGAACTGCCGCTCCGTGAAGCTGTTCGTCGGGACCCACGCGCAGATCACACCCTTGCCGGTCATCCGCGCCCGGCACGCCTCATAGAAATCCGATGTATAAAGGGCCGGGCTGTGGCTCGGATGGATCGCGTTGAACGAAATGAGGTCGTACGTCTCGTCGGTCGAGAAGATGAAGGTGCGCCCGTCGTCGATGATCAAGCGAAACCTCGGATCGGCGAGCACGCCGCGGTTGACGTTCTCGAAGTAGGAGGCGGTCTCGACCTCCTTCGGAACGAGCTCGACGCAATCGACCCTCTCCACGGACGGATAGAGAACCGCCCCGTAGCACGTCACGCCCATCCCGAAGCCGATCACCAAGACGCGCTCGGGCTGCTCGGCGAGGAGCAGGGGCAGGTGGGAGAGCATGAGGTGCACCTGCATGTCGGTGTAGGTCGTGTACGCCGTCGACTCGCCGTTGATGTTGAGCTCGAGGTGCCCCGCCTTCTCGTCGCGGAGGACGGCGAGCGAGGCCGTCGCCCCCTCGTTCGCGTAGAGAAGCTCCATCTCCCGGTTCGGGTTCTTGAAATGCCGGCTCTCGAGGATCATGGGCCTCCCCCTGGATAGGAGGAGGTTGCCCCCGCCGACCACGAGGACGGCGGCGAGAGCGAGGGCACCCGCGAGCCGCCTGTCGCCTCGCCGGGCGAGGAGAAGGACCACGAGCCCCCCGACGGCGAGGTTGACGATCGAAACCGCGGCGATGCTCCTCGAGACGCCGAGGAGGGGGAGGAGGAGGAAGCCGGCCAGGAGGGACCCCAAGATCGCGCCGACCGTGTTCGCGGCGTAGACGTTCCCGACCGTCTGCCCGTAGCCGCGCCCGGCGCGCGAGTAGAGCGCGGCCGCGACGGGGAAGGCGAGCCCCATGAGAAGCGTCGGGAGGAGCATGACGGCAAAGCTCCCCCCCGCGCGCGCGAAGATGAAGCGCCACCAGTTGTCGTTGATGAAGCCCTGTTCCAGCGTTCGAATGACCTCGAAGAGACCGCCGAAGACGGCAACGGAGAACATCGCGAACACGCCGATCGCGATCTCGATCGCCGCGAAGGCGGAAACGAGCCTCCGCCCGCCGCGGAAGAGAAGGGGGAAGAGCGCGCTCCCCAGCGCGATCCCGAAGAGGAAGGTCGTGAGGATGATCGTGAATGCGTAGACGGCGAACCACCCGAGGAAGAAGAGAAGGGCGCGCGTCCAGAGCACCTCGTACGCCAGCGAGGCGAAGCCGGCCGCGCCGAAGAGCCAGAGCACGGTCCGCGGTCCGAGCACCGCCTCCGCGGTGGCCCGGCCGGGCGCGCTCTCCTCCCGGCGCGGGGCGGGATGCGCCTTCTCCCTCCTTGAGACGATGAGAGCGCCGGCGGCGGCGGCGACGTTGAGACCCGCCGCGAGCAGAACGACCCCTTGGATGCCGAGGGCGGGGATGAGAAAGAACCCGGCGGCTCCGCACCCGGCCATCGCGCCGAACGTGTTGAGCGAGTAGAGAATCCCCACGTCTCCGCCGAAGGTCTCCCTCTCCTTGACGAAGAAGCGGGTGAGGACCGGAAGCGTTCCCCCCATCAGCGCGGTGGGGACGAAAAGCCCGGCGAAGCAGAGCAGGAAGCGGCCCGCGGGGAAGAGAAGATAGGAGCCCTCCAGGGTCCGGTGCAGCGCGAGCTGCACGGGCTTCAGCAGCTCGAGGAAGACGGGAAAGAGAAGGGCGGTCGCGGCGATCCCGATCTCGAGCGCGGCGTAGAGGGGGAGCGCCTTCCGGGCCCGGTCGGCGACGCGGCCGAAGAGGAAGCTGCCCGCGGCGAGTCCGGCCATGAACGCGGTGATGACCGTGCTCACCGCGAGGGTGGTCGATCCGAAGAGGAGGGTCAGCGAGCGGCTCCACACGACCTGGTAGATCAGGCCGGCCGCTCCCGAAAGAACGAACAGAAGGGCGATTACGGATCGATTCATCCGCGAGTTCTCCTGGGCCGAGAATCGGCGGGCGCCCGACCCCCGGCGGCCCGATCATACCGGATCGGCATTCTCCTCTCAAGGCGCGGCGGGGCGGCTTGATCCGTCACGACCCGGCCGCCTACGCTCAGTGAGCGATCCGGGGTCGCTCGCGATTGCCCTGCCCGAACACGCCGGCTCGCTCACATCCAAGGGGGGAGCCGTCCCGGCGCCATGTCGAAGATGAGCGTCCCGAGCAGAAAGACGGTGATCCAGACGAGCACGATCCCCACGAGATTCATCACGATCCCCGCGCGCACCATGGCCTGCATCGGAACCCGCCCCGATCCGAACACGATCGCGTTCGGAGGCGTGGCCACCGGGAGCATGAAGGCGAACGAGGCGGAGAACGTGGCGGGAATCATGAGGAGGAGCGGGTGCACCTCTACCGTCCCGGCGATCGAGGCGAGAACGGGGAGGATCATCTCGGTGGTCGCGGTGTTCGATGTGAGTTCCGTGAGAAACGTGAGAAGGGTAGAAACGGCCGCGACGAGGATCTTCGGCGAGGTTCCCACGAGAGGGATGCACTTCTCCCCGATCCACGTGGTGAGACCCGTTGAGCGGAACGCCGAGGCGAGCGCGAACCCGCCTCCAAAGAGAAGGAGTATCCCCCACGGGAGGCGCCGCGCGGTCCGCCAGTCCATGAGACGCCCTCTTCCGGCGCTCGCGGGGATGAGGAAGAGGAGGAGCGCGGTGAACATCGCGACCGTTGCGTCGTCCACGCCGGCGAGCCCGAGGCGCGACGCCCATCCCCGGAAGACGACCCCCCCGATTCCGAGATCGGCGCGGGTGATCCAGAGAACGGCCGTCGAAACGAAGAGTGCGAGCACGATCGACTCTTCGCGGCTCAATCGCCCGAGAACCTTTCTTTCGGCGCGCACCGCTTCACGCGCTCCCGCGATGGAGCCGCCGCGGAGGGGGAAGATCGCATAGCAGAGGAGGAACCACGAAGCGGCGAGAAACGCGACGACGAGCGGGAGCGCCATGCCGAACCAGGCGCCGAAGCTGATTCGCGGCGCGTCGGGAAAGGAAATGGCGAAGATCCGCGTGAGGGAGATGTTCGGAGGCGTTCCGATGAGGGTTCCGGCGCCGCCGATGCTCGCCGCGTAGGCGATGGAGATCATCAGCACCAGGGGGAAACGGGACGCCGGTCCGTCTCCGCTCTCCCCGCGGTTCATCCGTTCGATGACGGAGAGGGCGATCGGCAGCATCAGCATGGTGGTCGCCGTGTTCGAGATCCAGAGAGAGAGGAAGGCGGTGGCGATCATGAATCCGAGGATCAACCGCCGCGGCCGCACGCCGAGCATGCGGATCACTTGGAGCGCGATCCT
>JBDRFQ010000251.1:0-13303 GCA_043818685.1 Candidatus Eiseniibacteriota bacterium | reverse complement strand
GACGCACGACGACCGTCCCCGAGTGGAACTGGACGATTTCAACTCCCTTGAATGCGCACCAGGCGCGGAATTTTCGCTCCATCTCCGCGTTCAAATCTGGGATCTGGTTGATCACAGCGATGCCTCCCGGTGCCAAATTGCCGATCGCGTGTTCGACTATCCGATACAGGGTCTGGAGATTATCAACATCATTCATCTAAGACTCTCCTCGGGCGATCATGTCGCGTAGGATCACTTTCAGATCAACCGGCCCGAGAACAGGAAACTCCACGCTGCACTGAGACCCGAGGTTAGCGGACGCGGCTTCCCCGAACTTCGAGTGATCGAGAAGAAGAACCGGACAGCCAGCGCAGAAGTGGAGACGCGTCCAAGGGGACCGCCATTAGGAGACGGCTTCTAGCCCTTCGTCGGCTCCTTGCAACCTTCGTCCCCAGTAATGTCGCAGCGGCCATCGACGGACACTCGTCGGGGTGAGTCGTTTGGGAGCCGGGGGCTTGATTGGACCGGCTGCTGCTGGCGACTGAGGGTTCCAGCGAGAAAGGCAACCGTCCTACAGCATTCCTTCAGGTCTCTCTCATGTTCCTCATAGTCATGGAGCCTGGCACAGAGCTCGTTGAGATCTCGCCGGAGATCACCTACATCTAGCCGGCTCTTGTGGAAGTCGTCCAGTCTTGCACACACTCGGTCTAGCTCTTGCTGCACTTCCCGGATTTCGCTGCGTAGACGGTCGTTCTCGGCACCCCTGCTTTCCTGTCGGTCGACGTCGCGCCTTAGCTCAGTCACGTCATCGTCCAGGCGCTCAAAAGCTTTTCTCGTCTCCTCCATCTCGTTGCTTATGGTCGCAATGACCTTGAAGATCCTCCAGAGACTGTCTCCAAGGCCTGGGCTCATCGTTTCCTGCCTTCTGCACGGGCGAGCCGGTTCTTTTCCAGGCTGGTCCTCAACCACCGCAGGTTGAAGAGGATCTTCTCAAGGTGATAGCTGATACGCGGGAGGATATCTTCGGCCACCTCCAGGCCCTCATCAAGCTCTGACTCCACTCCAGTTCTTTGGCGGACAGGCGATTCCCCGCGTGCCCGCTCGCGGAGCTTCGCGCAACAAGCGCTCGCTTCACTCTCACTCTGATGGCTCATGCCACAGACCCCGCACCTGTACTTGCCGCCAACTCTGCCCTCTTGCTGAGCTCTTTGGAGCAGGATGTCAAATGTGCTGTTGGGACTGGCTCGAATGATGAGTGAAGATTCTTCTGCCGAACCTTTCCCTTTTCGAGTTTTCGGAGGATGATTCTTCATTCTCTTCGGCCTCGCTGCTAGCAGGCTGTCTCGGAGGAGGACCGGGTGTCGGAGGATTTCCTGCCCCGGCGCATCCGTGTCCTGTGTGCGGAGCAGACTCTACCAGGTGCTGCGCGCCGGTTCAATTCTCTTCTCTCGCTCTCGATTCGCCGAGACGCGGGAGATGGGGGTCGTGAGAGGGCGCCCCTAGCCCAAGCCACGAGTCGTGTGGTACTGTTCGAATGAAAGGAGAGGCCCGCGATCTGCCCTCCCGAAGGAAGGACATGAGCTTGCGAAAACCCATTGCACTACAACAGGTCAGCGCCGAAGGTGCCCCCCCTCGGGCTAGGAATCTTGCCATGTATGTACCGGGAGCCCTCCAGGGCGTCTCCGGGAGCCAGAAGGACATCCCGCGGATCGCCAAGGATTTCAAGCTCACATCCCTCGTGGAGACGGCGGTGAGGGAGATTCCCACGCACCATACTCTTCACCTTCAGGACGCTCGTCGGATGACCCAGCTCCAGCCGGGATCCGTCCACCTCGTGGTCACCTCTCCCCCCTACTGGACGCTGAAGGAATACCGCAAGACCGACGGCCAACTCGGGCACCTCGCCGACTACGAGGCGTTCCTCGCCGAGCTCGACAAGGTCTGGAGATGCTGTTTCGAGGTCCTCGTTCCCGGGGGACGACTCGTCTGCGTTGTCGGCGACGTCTGCCTCTCACGGCGCAAGAACCAGGGCCGTCACACGGTCGTCCCTCTCCACTCCTCGATCCAGGAACACTGCCGCGCGATCGGGTTCGACAACCTTGCTCCCATCATCTGGTACAAGATCGCGAACGCCGCCTACGAAGTCGAGAGCGGCTCTGGCTTCCTTGGGAAACCCTATGAGCCGAACGCAGTAATCAAGAACGATATCGAATTCCTCCTCATGCTCCGGAAACCCGGCGGTTACCGTCGGCCGACGTTCGCCGAGCGGGTCTTGAGCGTCGTTTCCGTCGAGAACTACCAGAAGTGGTTTCAGCAGATCTGGTCGGGCCTGACCGGCGCGAGCACGCGAGACCACCCCGCCCCCTTCCCGCTCGATCTTGCCGAACGACTCATCCGCATGTTCAGCTTCGTCGGGGACACGGTCCTCGATCCCTTCATGGGCACGGGTACGACGAACCTTGCCGCGGCGCGCTGGGGCCGCGACAGCGTCGGCTACGAGATCGACCCGACGTACTTCCGGTACGCGTACGACCGGATCACCCGAGAGACCCAGGGCCTCTTCGGCCGGGCAACGATCGAGCAAGTGTCGCCGAGACGATCATGAACGATTTCCGCTCGCTCCTCGAACAGGCCATCCGTCACTTCTGGACGACGCGGGAGCGCCAGTCACGAGACCAGGGGAGCAAGTCGGGCCAGAAGGACGCCGGCGCCCGGAGTGCCGTGACCGGCGGGGCGCAGATGGATGGTTTCGTGACCCTCGTCCGCGACCTCCTCGTCGGGGGTGGTGTTCCGGAGGCCTCGGTTTACTGCAAGCGGAACAGCGAGCTTCCTGGCTTCTATCGCCCCGAAAAGCAGTGGGACCTTCTCATCGTTCTCGACCATCATGTGGTCGCGACCATCGAGTTCAAGTCCCAGGTCGGCTCCTTCGGAAACAACTACAACAACAGGACGGAGGAGGCGATCGGGAACGCGGTGGATCTCCGAACAGCGTATCGTGACGGCGCGTTCAAGCCGTCTGCCGATCCCTGGCTCGGGTATCTCATGCTGCTCGAGGACGCCACGGGATCGCGCCGCCCGGTTGGGGTACGCGAGCCCCACTTCAAGGTGTTCGAGGAATTCCGGGATGCGTCGTACGCACGACGGTACGAGCTGCTCCTCACGAAGCTCGTCCGCGAGCGCCTCTACAACGCTGCCTGCTTCCTCCTCTCCGACAGGGCCGACGGACCGCGCGGGGTCTACACCGAACCCTCGGAGGAGCTCGCCTTCCGAAACTTCGCGGCTTCGCTTCTCGCGCACGCGACGGCGTACATGAAGACACGAGGGGAGTAGGGCATGGCATCGAGCCCGTTCGATGCCATGCGAGACCAGCGGGACAGAGCGACTGGACGGATCATCGGATCGCCTGCCCGGCGCAAGCTGATCGTGGCGGGACCAGGTACGGGCAAGACCTTCACCTTTCGCTCGGCCCTTGAGGTCGCAGAAGGCCGCGGGCTCGCCCTGACTTTCATCCGGAACCTCGTCCGAGACCTTTCCGTTGCCCTAGACGGGCTCGCGCAGGTCTTCACGTTCCACGGTTACTGCAACCACCTTATGCATCGTCTCTCTCCTGCCGGGATCTCCCGGAGCGTCGATTTCTACGCGCCCCTGCTCTCGCTCATCGCAGAGGATCTGAAGTTCGGAGAGCACCCGCGCCTCCGCGACGAGGACCTCGAACGCCACTTCCAGGATCTGGACGGGAGCGACAACGTCCTTGCTCACGCGCTTTCATCCGGCAACTACTACGACGCCGTGAGCTTCATCGATGTCGTCTACCGGGTACTCCGACACCTCCAGGCCGACCCGAGTTCGATCCCCACGTATGCGCTCGTCGTGGTCGACGAGTACCAGGATTTCAGTCGCCTGGAGACGGCGTTTATCGCGCAGCTCGCTGAGCGGAGTCCCGTGTTGATTGCAGGAGACGACGACCAGGCCCTCTACGCGTTCAAGCACGCGTCCGCCAGCTACATTCGCGAACTAGCCGCCCACCCGGACTACGAGCGCTTTCCCCTCCCTTTCTGCTCCCGCTGCACGCAGGTCCTCGTCGATGCCGTCAATTCGGTGATCGAGACCGCGCAGCGGGCCGGACACCTGCAAGGTCGCCTGGAGCGCGAGTTCCGCTGCTTCCTCCCGGACAAGCAGGCGGGCAGCGAAGCGCATCCTCAGATCATCCACGCGCACTCTTCAGTGGAGCAAAGCAGAGCCCCATATGTTGGGAGGTATGTGGCACAGCAGATCCACGAGATTCCCGAGGCGGACCTCCAGGAGGCGCGCGAGAGGCACGAACCTGCTGCTCTCATAACCGGGCCCAAGCACTTCGTGGAACGGGTCCACGGGTTCCTTGTGGGAAACGGGTTCCCGGACGCCGAGCTCCGGAGAAGCACTCGCTCTGAGCCAACCCGCTTGGACGGATATCGACGCATCGCCGTGGACGGCACCTCCCGCCTGGGCTGGCGGGTCCTGCTGCATCTCGATCCACCAGACGATAGCGCGGGGTGTGTCCGCCGAGCTCTCCGCACGAACGAGGATCTCGTCTCTCTCATCCCCGGCTCCTACAGAGACCGCCATGCTGGCGTCGCGGGGCTCGTTCTTCGCGTCATAGGAGATGGCCGGCTCTCCGCAGGAGATCAAGCGACCCTTGAGGACGCCGTGGGGCTCTCCATTTCGGAGATCTCGGGAGCGCTCCGCGCTCCTTCGGGCCAAGAGGAAGAACAGGAAGGAGATCACCCCGAGACGCCCCCACCGATCATCTGCACGAGCCTCCTGGGGGCAAAAGGGCTCGCTGCGCAACACGTGTTCGTCGTGGGCGCCAACAACGGTGACTTTCCAAGGAACCCCGAACGGATCACGGACGAGGAGATCTGCTGCCTCGTTGTCGCGCTGAGTCGAGCTCGGAAGGCCTGCCATTTCATCTCGTGTGGGAGGTTTGCCGGCCTTGAGCGCCAGACGAGCGTGTTCCTCGACTGGATCCGCCCGTTCACTCTCCGCAGGGATGTCAATCGGAGATACTGGGAGAGTCGATGATGAGAAGGGTCGCCATCGGGGATGATGACGACCTTGAGGCAGGGGACTCACGGCTGAAGCGTCTGCCGGAAGACCTGTGTGAGCCGAAGCGTGCCCTCCATCTGCGCCCTCGCGCTCCTCGATTTCAGGATCTCCGTGAACGCGTTGTACAGCGACCACGCCGTGCGCGGTGCGAACTCCTCGTGCTTCGGCCTCTCCCAGGCCTCCATTACCTTCGGAAGGTGGGAGGCCGGAAGGACGTTCTTCCGTACGGCTTCCACCATGAGGTGGTCAGCCGTCTCCGGTGAGAGATCTCTCGCCTTCATCGCCGCGATCTCCTCGTGGATCAGGCTCTGCATCGAGGAGACTCTCGAGAGCATCCGGTAGATGAGGTCGGGGAGGTCCCGGAACACGTTCGCCGTGTGCTTCCGGTGCATCGTGATCTCGCCCGAGAAGGCGAGGTTGTCGCAGCAGAAGACGACGGAGCCGGCGACGAGCCCCACCGAGAGCGAGCGGTCGTAGGAGTTCCGGAGTCCGATCGCGAGAGCGTAGTCGGCATGATCGTTCCCGTTCGTGCAGGTCAGCACCCCGAACATCTGGTCTCCCTCGCGGGAAAGCGCGAAGCGCTCCTCGGAGATTCGGAGTCCGAACCGGGGGACGTGGAGCTCCACTTCCTCGACGAAACGGCCGTACGGGACAGGACAGTAGGACTCGGTCTCTTCGGGGACGGGCACGGAGGCGAGGTCAGCTTTCGTGGCCTCCCAACCGCCGGCGTGGACGAGCAGATGTGCGGTCATGACGGGATTCCTCCTTTCGTGTTGGACGATGAGAACGGAACGATGAGATCGCGGTGCGGGCGCTCCGCCTAACGACGCGGGCTCTGCTCCCTCCCCACCGCCTGCCGATGGGCGAGGGCGAGCCCCACGGCGTCGAAGACGTGGGACCAGTACTTCTCTTTCCAATGAGCGTTCGTGTGGAGATGCTGGCGGAGTTCCGGGAAGCGATCGGCGACGTGTCGGGCGATGTCCCGCTTCGTCCCCTTGGGGTTCCCCAGCAGGATCTCCCGGACCCTCCGCGGTCCGTACTCGAAGAGGTCGATCTTCCCTCTCCGCACGCGGGAGCGGAGCTCCTGCACGAGGAAGACGAGAAGGGCCGATCGGCGAGTCTTCGCGAAGAACGGCTTCTCGATCACCACCCCGTCGGGATCGAACTCCTCGAGAAGCCGGGTCATGATCCGGTGGGCTTGCTCCAGAAGGTCCTTCACGTTCCGTCCGTTGCGAAAGGTCTTCACCCGGTAGTCGACGAGTTCCTCGTTCTCGAGGACGACGACGCCCATCTCTCGGGTGCCAGGATCGAGGGCGAGGAGGATTTCCGGTTCGGTTTTCATTCGCGTGTTCATGCAGGGTTTCTTGATGGATGAAACGAAGGTGGAACTCCCCTCAGGACTCTCGCGAGCCTTGCTCTCTCGCGTTTCCAAGTCCTGCCGGGTCCTCGTCCCGGCGCTCGCGCGGCGGTGGCAAGGAAGAGCCCGGGATCGTCACAACCGGACGATGGGGAGTTCGGAAGAGAGATCGCGCCGACGGTCGCCTCTCTCCCGTTGGACCAGGAAGCAGAGGCCCGTGGCGATCGCGTCGGAGAGGTTCTGGAAGTGGCGGCCCTGGCCCGAGTTTCCAGGGACCAGGTAGGGGCGAAGCGCGGGGTAGCGGCTCGCCACGTACCGCGCCATCCGTTCCTTCGAGGCCTTCCTGTCCCCGAGGAGCACTCGGCGGACGGTCGCCGCGGCGATCTCTTCCGTGCGGAGCTTTCTCCTCCTCGCCCGGCGCAGGATCGCTCGGCTCAGGGCATAGACGGGTGCGAGCGAACGGTTCCGGGCGTCCGGGGTCCGTTCAAGGACCAGGGTCTTCGGGGACCACTCGGCGAGGAGCCGGGAGACGCTCCGGAGAAGCTCGCGGCTCGCCCCGGATCCTCTCCGTTCTGAACCTGAGGTCAAGACCGTCCCGAAGAGGAGCTTCTCCCCTTCGAGGATGGCGAACCCGAGCGCCCGGATCCCCGGGTCGATCGCGGCTATTCGATTGATATTACGTCTCTTGCGCATATTTCTTGACGAGATAGAGGAACAAGGCGGTGCGGGACTTCCGGATCTTCGCCGGCGAGACCTGCGCCGCGACCAGGAAGGCGCGTTCCAGCGCCTCCTTCGGGTAGGTGGCGAGGGCCGCCTGCACCGCCTCCTCCCCGTCTCCGGGGTCCTCGAGCGCCCGCAGGACCTTTTCCGGGTCCTGGAGGACCTGCGAGGGGATCGGGGTCCGCCCATCCCCAGATCGTGGCTCCTGGGCCGCTTTTCGGGGCTTCTGGGAGCTCTCCAGGGATTTCAGGGCCCGGTGCCAGCGGAGAATCCGGATCCGGAGACCTCCTCCGCCCTGCCGGGCGGAGAGGTACCCGGCCTTCCGGAGGTGTCCCAGCCAGCTTCGGAGGGTGGCCTCGGAGAAACCGGTCTCGGTCGCCGCCCGGGCAGGGTCGAGGATCAGGTCGCCGTGGTCCGGATCCGCTTCGACGAGGAGATAGAGGTAGAGCCAGACCGCCTGTTTCACGGCGTGAAAGTGCTTCGCACCGGGATCGGCGACGAGTCCTCGCCGGACTTCGATGGTGGTTCGGTCGGTCATGATTCGTTGGCGAGCTTCTTGACGAGATAGGTGAAGAGGGCGCCTCGGCTCTTCCTGATCGAGGCGGCCGGTCGTTGCTCAACCGTCCCCAGGGCTTCCTCGATGATACGGCTCGGGTACTTCCGGCAGAACGACGCGTAGGAGGCGCGCTCATCAGGAGCGCCGAGGATCCGTACGATCCGGTCGAGGAGATCCTCCTCCTCGTCTCTCCCCGGACCCCTCTCTACTCCTCCTCGGTTCCGATCCGTCCCGTTCTGTTCTGAATTCCCTTTAGCAGAATCAGAATCCGTTTTGTTTTCCTGCAGAGCAGATCCGGGGGGAGGTGTGGAGGGGGGATTTTCGGCCTTCGGCGTTCCCGATTCTGGGCTAACGTTGGCGCGTTCCTCGCTCGTGCGCGGGGATCCCGGGAAACTGCTACCAGGCCACGATCGGATGGAAAGGACAAGGTAGGGTCCCCCCTGCCGGATCGCGATCGCGCCGCACTTCTCGAGGTCCCGCAAGTGTCGGTCCGTCGTTTCCGGATCCAAGCCGATCATGTCCGCCAGGGCGCCTCGCTGTTGGAGGACACGCCCCGCCTTCGGGTGCGCCGCAAGGCAGAGGAGCAACAGGAGAATCAGACTCCGTCGGTGATCATCACCCTTGGCGGCGAAGCCGTCGGCTAGAAGTCCGGCGATCAGCGGGACCCAGGGATGCTTTTCGCAGGAAGGAATGTTGCGAAGATCGGGTCGTCTCACGGAAGAGAGGGATGAATGTCGTGTCGTTCGAGTTCTCGATTCACGCGATCGCGCGCCTCGATCCAGTCGGGCCGGAGGATGTCGTTCACGAGCCGGTGGTAGAGAGCGGAGAGCTCGAGGAGTCGGCGGGGATTCGGGAGACGCTCGCCCCGCTCCCACCGAGAGACCACGGTCGAGCTCTTGAGTCGCAGCGCGCGGGCGACGTCCCTCTGGGAGAGACTCGCCGAAAGGCGGTACTTACGCAGTCTGGTTTTCGCGATGTTCATCGTCGTTCATCTCACCCCCTCCCTCCGCGAGGGCGCGGATCATGGGTTGACCATACGATGCGGTCGTGACCCACGAAAGCTGGGCGGAATGACCGCTTGCGGCACGTCATCCACAGTTCCGGGATCTGCCACGCGGTGGGTCTCGGGTGTTCCGCGGTACCTGATTCGCAATCTTCCTGTAGATCTGCCGTTTTCGGCCGCCGATGGGCGATCTTGGCGCACGCCACTGAAGGGCTCCAGCCGGAGGGCGCTGGGGATCTCCTGTGGATAGCTCGCTGTGCTCGCGGCCGCGTCCGCGGCGCGCTGACAGGGATGCCGCCTCCGTTCCATCCGCCCTGCTCCTCGCATCGTCGCGCTCCTGGTAGAAAGACCGCGCGCTCCCTTCTTCGCTCTTTGCCCTTTCCTTCCTACCCGACCGACAGGAGGTGCCGATCATGCGCCTGAAGTGGACGCCCCGGACGGACGTCTTCATCCACGATCCCGGCGCGATCTACGAGATGGCTCGAGCGCGCCGCTTCCCCAAGAACCGCGAGACCTTCTATGTCTTCGTTCTCGATGCGAAGAACCGGATCGCGCACGGGGAGTGCGTCTCGATCGGGACCCTCACCGCTTCGCTGGCCCATCCACGCGAGGTCTTCCGCCTCGCC
The DNA here is from genome assembly GCA_043818685.1 of Candidatus Eiseniibacteriota bacterium. Lineage (GTDB taxonomy): Bacteria > Orphanbacterota > Orphanbacteria > Orphanbacterales > Orphanbacteraceae > VGIW01. Next base: position 3,977 of record JBDRFQ010000251.1, on the reverse strand, counting down.
GTCCGTCACGCGGCCGCCTCGATCATCCTCGTGCACAACCATCCGAGCGGGAACCCGACGCCCTCCCGGGAAGACATCGAGATCACGGAGCGTCTCGCGGAGGCCGGCAGGGTACTCGGGATCGACCTTCTCGACCACGTGATCCTGGGATCGAAAGGTCGGTTCGAGTCGCTGCGGGAGATGGGGTACTTGTAGGGGGTGCTACGGCCGCTCGATTGATCGGGCGGCCTTCTTCTGCAGATGCCTTCGCGCCGGGCAGAAGACGGGCGCCCGATTCCGCCGCGCGGCAGCCCGGATCGCAGTACACCCCCGGCTCTCTGCCGGGTTTTACTCATTCGACACGTCGTCCTGCGTGCCCCCAATGCAAACGGCAGCCATCCGAGATGGCTGCCGTTCCCTAGGTTCGCCGTGCTAGTTACTCCGGCGATCCCTTCGGCGGCTTCGGGCTGGGCTTGCCTGCGGGCCCCGGGGGATTCGGTGCCGGCGGCTTCGGCGGGGTGGTCGGGGTCGGGCTGGGAGCCGGATTGCTCGGCGGACCCTCGGGTACCGGTCCGGACGGCGGCCAGGGAGCGGCAGCCATCGGACGGTGGGCCTTGCGCGACGTCGGGTTCTTCTGATCAGTCATCGCACTCTCCTCCTTTTCGAATTCGGTGACCAACCTCTCGACTACCTTCTTCCTCATGACGGACTTGGCTCGAGCGAACGTGACGAGGAGCCAGAAGCGATCGCGAATCGGGGGCCGGGAAGGCGGCTTGCCTTCTGCTTTCACAACCCGACCCCTCGGGGCGGTTGGCGGTCCGACCCTCGGGACTTCCTCTCCTTCTTGGACATTGCGGTTTCCTCCTCTCTCCTACCACCTGCCAGTCCGGACTCGTGGGTGGGTGCCCTTGAGCTCCGTTTCCACCCCTATTCCTACTCGCGTGACATCTCGAACCTTGGCTCCCGCCCCCGCTCGGTCCGCTTGACCTGCCGAAGTGGCTGATATATAAAGAGTTGCGGGGGCCCAATTGGCTCCTCGCCTTCCTCGGCCGATGAAATGATGGGTGGGCGGGCTCTCGGGCGCCGGTGGATCGCTCACGTCGCGACGCTCCAAGCGGTCGCGAAGATCCTGGCTCCCGGTTCCTCGACGAGCCCCCCACTCTCCTCTTCGACGTCCCTTGCTCGCCCAACCCTCGATTCTCTCCTTTGGCACTAGCGCCCTGTCACGGAGACGGGAATAGTAATCGGAAGGGAGAACAAGGTTCAGACGGCCTAACAAGCCACGAAAAAACAGAGCAGCCGGTCCGCGACCGCCGAACGATCCGCCTCGAGCCGGGAGGAAGAGCGACCATGGAGGCACAACCGCATCCCGCCGACGCTGCCTTCTCCACCGCCCGCGACCCGTGTCTCCCTGAATGGGAGCGCCGAGCCGCCTTTGATCGACTAATCGTACGCCGGGGCCTCTGGCCTCGACATGGTGATGCTTCACTCTACGAGTTCGCTACCGCTGCCGCCCGCGCGGTGGCGACCATCCGGTGTTCTCGACTCGGCCGCACCGCCGATGCCGTCGACCCCGAAGACGTCACTCAAGAGGCCCTCACCCTCCTCTACCTGAAGCTGCACGAGATCGAAAGTGCAGACCGTATCCCTGGGTGGCTTTACGTAGCGATCCAGAACCTCGTTAAGCAACGGATCGAAAACGGCTGGCACTTCCTGGTCGCCAAGGAAGTCACAGAAACCGTCCCGGCGCCCCAGCGGGCGTCGAGCGACAGGGGGCCCTCCCTCGAAAGCCTGACCCGGTTCTACGATGCCGTTCTCGGGGCGATCAACAGTCTCTCGGTCACGCTGAGGGGCGTGGCCTACCTCCACCTCATCGAGGAGAGACCACTTGCCGACATCGCCCGAGACCTGAAACTAAAGCCCGCGACAGTCCGTCAGCGCTGGTGCCGGGCACGAGAAGCTCTCCAGCGGCAGCTGGCGAACCTCAAGCTGCCGGGGTCTGACGAGGAGACCGACGGGTAACCACTTCGCCCGGAACCCAGGGATCCAAACGCAGCAGGACAACCGCCGCTCTTCGACGAGCGGCGTTCTTGTTTGTCGGGGATCTCGATCACACCTTGTATTGCGCCGGGAAGGCGGATCCGGCCCTGCACTCTTGTAGCGCCACAGGTCACGACACCCGTTCCCGGCTCCCGCTCGCATCCTTCTCCGTCCAGCGATCCGCCCCGGGCGGGGGGTGAACTGGCCGGCACGCGTCGCGCCGACCTGACTATTGGAGGGAGAGAGCCCGCGTTCCTCCCGAGTCGCTCCCCCACTTCGGTGTCCCGACGTAGGTGGTGCGAGCGAACACTGTGTACGCGATGAAAACCGCGAGCGCCCGTAGAGGCTGGTTGCCGAGAGGCGGTCGTCCCTCCCGGCTAGAAGGAGACAGACAATGACTCAGCTGGTAACCGTCCTCCATTGGATTGGACGCGTGTTTCTGCTGGGGATCGGGCTCTGGAGGAGCCGAGGACGAAAGAGGCGCCCCGTCCAGAGGAGGCGATCGAGGACCGTAATCATCGTGGAGACCGAGGAGGGGAGTGGGCGCGACGGGTACGAGCCGCGGGCCGATCTTCGGGAACCCAGCGACCCTCAATCCCAGGCCTTTGCAAGGCGGCCCACGGCCCACACGGCCCATCGGAACCCTCAGTGTGGACAGAGGCAGGGGTATGTGCACGCGGACCTCGCTGGGTCGAGCGGCCTTCTTCTGATCGAAAGAATTCGGCGAAGGATCCTCAGGCGACATGACCCCGCTTCGGTTCCCCCTTGCGGTCGCCGCCGGAAGGCCTAGTGTTTTGAGAGAGGGAAGGCCCGGGCATGGCCTCGTTCACACGGGGGATTTGCCAACCCTGATCTGACCCTTGCCGCATTGCGGCCGGAGACGCTATGTCACGCATCGACATCGCAAAGGAGTTCAAAGTCGTCGTCCGGAAGATCGGCGGAATGGTGCTCGACGACGGTCCCCGAGCGCCGAACTCCCCGGAGATCGCCGACTACTGGTTCCCGGCGTTCGATTGCATCGCGGAACTGAAGCTCCTCTCCAAGGATCTCCGGGAGAAGGAGGACTTCCGCGGACGCCTCCGTCTGCTCCATGAGAAGTGGGTTCGCGAGGGTCGCGTGCCCTCGTCCCGGGAGCGGATCGTCCGCATCCGAACCGGGGAGCTTCCGGAGTCCTGCGCCCGGGAATTCGTGGAGCTCATCAAGAGTCGCCTCGAGTCCTCGACGATACGCAAGGCGAACAAGCAGATCAAGGCAACGCGGAGTCTCCTCGGCCGGCCGGACGCCGCCGGCCTCCTTCTCCTCGCGAACGACGGCAATCTCATTCTCAAGCCGGACGCGATGGCGCACCTGCTCGCGAGGATCCTGAAGGGCAAACACCGATCGATCAGCTCGGTCGTCTACTTCTCCGCGAACCAGCGGGTGCGGATGCCCGGCATGGCCGTGACGCCCCTGTTCTGGATCGACGGTGTGTTGAAAGAGCGCAGGCCGGCTCCCAAGGCCTTGCGAGAGCGGCTGCAGGAAGCCTGGTTCGCACACCATTCGACCTTGGTCGAAGGGCCGGTCATCGAGTTCCGCGGGAACGCGGATCCGAACGTATTCGAACAGATCGACTTCGAGCAGTAGAGAGCCGCTGACTCTGGGGAGGTTCTGGCGCGTTGAGAGCACCCCTGGAGCTTGCGGTGGACAGCGACACCCGATCCAGATAGGTTTGACAGGTCGCGCCACCGTGGTAGGATCCCCTCGGAGGGCGACGCGCTCCCGCCACTCTCCCGACAATGAGTCTTCAGCAAGGACCGAGCATGGGCTACTACAGCGAATACCTCGATCGCAAACTGACCGCGCAGCAGATGGCTGACGAGCGGAAGCGCCAACTCAAACGGATCTCCGAGCTCCGCGGAGGCCGTGATGTTCTCGTCTACGCGGCGGACATGGACAAGCCGAACACTCCGCCCGCCTTG
>JBDRFQ010000250.1:0-9718 GCA_043818685.1 Candidatus Eiseniibacteriota bacterium | reverse complement strand
TGCGACGGCCGACGCGATCCTCGGAAAGATCGAAAGACTTTGTACTGTTATTAATGGGACACGACACTAGCGTCGCCGCTTCTCCTCTTCCTCCCATCCCTCGGGCGCCGCATCCCGTAGTCGGAGAAGCGCCCGCCGCGGGTCCGGATCGTCCGGGTTCAAGCGCGCCGCCTCCCGGTACGCCTCCGCCGCCTCCTCCCGCCTACCGGTCTTCTCCAAGACGAGGCCGAGCTCGAAGCGGGTGCGCGCCCGGTTCGGCTCGACGCGAACCGCCTCCCGGAGCACCCTCTCCGCCTCGGCGTCCTCTCCCGCTCTCGACAGGAGCGCGCCATAGTAGCCGAGAGTCCGCCCGTCGGAGATTCCGGCTCGGACCGCGCGGCCGACGACGGAGAGCGCGGCCGGCAGGTCCCCGCGCGTCTCGTGCTCCCGAGCGAGGTTCTGATAGTGGCGGAGCTCGAGGGGCGAGATCCGAAGCGCCTCTTCGAAGAGCGAGACGGCCTCCTCCGTTCTCCCCTCCTCCGAGCGGATCGAAGCGAGCTGGGCGTACGGCGTTGCGTGGGGGCGATCGTCCTGCGCGTCTGCGAGCGCCAGGAGGAGAACCGGAAAGACGAGAGCGAGAGCCGCGTAGACCCCCCGCCCGCGGAGACCGTACGCGACCCCGGCGCCCGCGAGGAGAGCGAGCACCGGAAGAAGCGGGAGAAGATAGCGCGTAGACACGAAGAAGAAGAGCAGCGTGAAGAGCTGGACGCCGGCGAAGACGCAAACGGCCGCGGGGATTCCCCGCCGCGCCTCGGAACGGACGACCGCGAGAGCCGCGAGGAGCAGAACCGGGTAGTGAAGCAGCGCGAGAGACCCCGGGACTCCCGGGAAACGCGATGTCTCGAAATCGAAGAAGGAGCCGAGCGGCGTGAAACGCGCGGAAAGGAGGAGGCGGATCTTGCGAAGCTCGAGAACAAGGTAAGCGCCCGGGTTCTCTCGGATCCATCGGAATCCCTCCCGGAACCAGAACGCGGACGCCTCCCCGGCGTTTGCCGGTCTCCCGAGCCTTTCCGAGGCGACGCGCCGGGACTCCGCCCCCAGGGTCTCGATGTCCGCGCGGAGCCCCCGCACCCTTCCCATCGAGCCGCGCGCGCTCGGGTTGTTGCCGTGGGCAAAGACCTCGCCCGCGTTGGCCGCGACCGGCACCAGCCCCCCGCCGGCCGCGAGGTTGCGCGCGAAGACCGGGAGGATCACCAGCAAGAACGCGCCGATGAAAACAAGCGCGCCACTCCTTCGCCGGCGGAAGACGACGAGGGGGAAGAGAAGGCCGAAGAGAAGGAGGTTCGCCCGCGCGAGGGCGGCGACGCCCGCTAGGAGCCCCGCGGCGATCCACCCGCGCGTCCGGGGACGCGGCCGGGAGGCGAGAAGAAGGGCGAAGAGAGCGAGGAAGAGCGAGACCGTTTCCGGATTGAGCTTCCCTTCGAAGTAAACCGGATAGGGGTGAAGCGCATAGGCGGTGGCTGCGGCAACCGCCGCCTTTCGCGGCAGGATCGCTCGGGCAAGAATCACGACGAGGACGATCGACCCCGTTCCGATGAGAAGCTGCGCCGCGTACACGGGAACCAGGCGCTCGCCGAAGAGCCGAAAGAGGAGCGAGAGGAAGTAGGGATAGAACGGCGCCTGGTAGAACGCCTCGCGCGGTGCGTCCCCGGCGACGATGAGGCGGGCCCACTCCGCGTAGTGATGCGCGTCGGAGAAAAGGCGGGAGGCGAACGGATTTCCTCCGAGATATCGCGCGAGCGAGAAAGCCCGGAGAAGGAACCCGGCCGCGACCGGAAGGACCCAGAGCAAGACCCGGAGCTTCCCGTGTCCCCGGATTGTTCCGGCCTCCAAGTCGCCTCCCTCCGGCGAGCTATCCGTTCAGGGATGAAGAAACTACGGGGACTTCCTCTCGAGCTCCCGAATCCAGCGGCCGATCAGGACACGCAGGTCGCCCGTGACCTCTCCCTGGATGTCGCGGCACCGCACGAGGAAGGAGAAGAACGGATCGTTCGACTCGAGCGCGCGGGAGAGGTCCCGGATTCTCTCCGCTTCGGCGTTCGCGAGAAGACCGGCGAGAGCGAGCAGATGCTCCCTCGTCGACTCCGCGTCTCCGCGCCGGAGCGAGAGCAGGACGAGCCCCTCGTGCGCCCTCCGGTCGTGACGGCGCGAGAGGGCGAGCTGGCTGTAGAGCCTCTCCGCCTCGAGGTCCTGCCCCATGTGCAGGCGGCAGTCGGCGAGACGGAGGCGGACATCGTCCTCCTTGCCGCGCGTGAAGCGCTCACGCTCGATCTCGTGAAGCGCTTCCGAGTAGCGGGCCTGCTCCCTCAGAAGATCGACAAGAGCGAGACGAAGATCCGTGTCTGCCGGGGCGAGACGAAGACCCTCCCGGAAGCGCTCCTCCGCTTCGGTCTGGTCGCCGCGGCGCACCGCGAACAGCCCGAGAAGGTGGAGGGCCCGCGGCGATCCCCCGGCCCCTTTCTTCTCCGCCTCGAGCACGTTCCTCTCCGCCGCGCCGTAGCGCCCCATGCGGTAGTAGAGCGTCGCAAGGCCGAGGTAGGCCTCGCCGTAGCCGGGGCGGATCTCGATCGCCCGACCCAGCTCCTCCTCGGCGCCGCTCCAGAATCCCGTCTCGACGAAGACGCGGCCGAGCCCGTAACGCGCGGGCGCGTGGTCGGCGTCGATGTCGAGCGCGTCGTGGAAGGCTCCCATCGCGGACCACCACTCCCCCTCCGAGAGCCGGTCGAAGCCCCTTTCCGTCGCGGCCTGAAGCCGGTCCTTGGACCCGCTCCCACCGTGAAGCGAACACCCGAGGAGAAGGAGAGTGAGGGACAAGAGGAAGATCGGGACCGCCCGTTTCCGCCGCCGCACGCGCCGCGCCGCACCCCGTCCGTTCAACGCAGAAAGAGCCATAGAAAGAAGAGGGCGAGGAGAACCACCACCCCCAGAAAGAAGGCGCGCCCGATTCCGAAACGGAACGAGCCGATCGCCCCCTTGCGCACCGGGAGCCTCTCTCCGCAGTAGATGCAGCGAAGGTTCTCCTCCGGCGTCGGCATCCCGCACGCCGGACATTCCTGGAGCTCGTCCATCGCGCGAACCTCGCGCCCGACCCTAGGACAACCCTGCCCGGCTCCGATCGGCTGCGAGGACCGGCGGCGGCGTCCTCGGGCAACAACGTCCGGAGCAGCCTTCGGAGGCCGCTTCCGGGCGTCTTGCCCTCGATCCTTGCCGGTGGGCTTCCCGCACGATCTCGCGAGGGCCAGGATGATGATGAAACCGACTCTAGTCCGCGGTTCGCTCCGGTGTCAAGAAATCCCCCCGAAGGAGTTTATGAAACCTATTCTAGACCATATGCCCTTACCGAACGAGAACGACTCTGCGGACCGCGCGCGCCTCCCCCGAGGAAGCGGCGGCGAAGTAGACGCCGGAGGGAAGCAGCCTTCGGCTCTCGTCGGTGCCGTCCCACGGAAGCACGAGGACCCGGGCGCCCAGGGAGCCCCGGTGAAGCGTCCGAACAAGACGCCCCCGGATGTCGTAGACGGAGAGGTCGATCGAGGAGACCGTCCCCCCGAACTCGACCCGCAGGCGGGTCGAGGGATTGAACGGGTTCGGCGAGGCGCCGATCGTGAGCGAGCCGACCGGTCGGGCATGGCCCCCGGCAACGGAGACGATCGCGTCCTCGTACCACGGGACGGAACCGCCGAACGAACCGGCCAGGAGACGCCCGGCCGCCAGCGAGATCCAGCGAGCGTCCGGCGGAACGAGACCCGCGAGAACCGGCTCCCAGCTCTCACCGCCGTCCCACGTCTCGCAGATCCCCCCGGCGGTCGCCGCAAGCACATGGAGGGGATCCTGCTCGTCGACGGTCAGGCACCAGACGCTCCGGTCGATCAACCCGTTGTTCTTTCGCGTCCAGCCGGCGCCTCCGTTCGTGGACTTGTAGACTCCCCCCGCCCCCCCTTGCTTGTAGTAGCCGCCCGCGTAGACGATCGATGTGTCCGTCGGATCGATCGCAATCGCCCTCACGAAGAGCTCCGGGATCGGGACCGAGTCCCAGGTCGCGCCGAAATCGCGCGAGCGAAACAGCCCCTGCTCGTAGGTTCCCGCGTAGACGAGAGGCGGCGCGGTCTCCACGGCCGCCATCCCCCACACTTTCTTGTAGCCGAGCCCGCTCGTGGATAGGCTCCAGGAGAGCCCTCCGTTCACGCTCCGGTACATGCCGACCCACGTTCCGCAGAGGACCTGGCCGGCGCTGCCCGCACGGCAGCGGATCGCGGTCACCGTCGCGGTCGCGGGGAGCCCGCCGTTCGATGGGACCCAGGTCGCTCCCCCGTCCCCCGAGCGGAACACCCCGCCGTAGAAGGCGCCCGCGTAGAGCCGCTCGGGATCGACCGGGCTGATGGCCACTGTCCGCATGTCGTAGCGGTCGATTCCGTTCGACGCGTCGGACCACGTCCATCCGGTGTCCGTCGTGACGGAGAGCCCGCCGTAGGAGGCCGCCCAGACGACTCCGGAATCGTGCGGAGAGACGGCGAGCTCCCAGACGAAGCGGTTGGTGAGGCCCTCGTTTCTCGCCGACCATCCCGAGGCCGGGGCCGCGGCGACGGAGACCCCGCCCCAAAACGTTCCTACATAAAGCGTATCTTCCTCGAAGAGGAGCGCGCGGGCGTTCGTGTCGGCGAGACCCGTTGCCCTGGCCGTCCAGCCCCCGCCGGCGTCGAACGTCTCGAACACGCCGTTTCTGGTCGCCGCCCAGATCGTGTCGGGTCGATCCGGCCGGATCAGCAGCTCCTCGGCGTAGACCTCCCCCATCCCGGTTCTCCTGGCCGACCAGCTCAGCCCGCCGTTCGTGGTTCGGTAGACCCCGCCCCCGAGCGTCGCGGCGTATGCCAGGCTCGCGTTCGACGGATGGACGGCGAGATCCGCGACGAGCGGATGGGCGAGGCCCGCGGAGCGCGGGGTCCATGTCGCGCCGCCGTCGAGCGAAAGGAAGACGCCCCCGTCGGTGCCCGCATAGCAGATGTTCGGGAAAGAGGGAGCGAAGGCGAGAGCGCGAACCGAGGGCTCGGAAAGACCCGTGCTCGAGGGAAGCCAGCTCCCCCCCGCGTCGTCCGTGTAGAAGATCCCGGCCCCCGCCGTGGCGGCGAAAAGGCGGGTCCCGCCCGGCCGGAAGGAAATGTCCCGCACCACCAGGCTGGCAAGACCGCCGTTCACCGGAAACCAGCTGTTGCCGCCGTTCACGCTTCGATAGACGCCTCCGCCCCCCGTTCCGACGAACATCGTGTCCTCGTCGAGGGGATGCGAGGCGATCGCGACCACGTCGAAGATGAGAAGCCCGTTGTTCCGCGCGATCCAGCGGCCGTCGCTCAACCGAAAGACGCCCCCTCCCTCGGTCCCGGCGAAGATCTCTCCCCCCGAGCCGCGGGCGTGAAGGGCGAGCACCCTCCCCCCGAACGGTCCCCCCTCGACGGTCCACTGATCGTAGCCGGCAAGGCAAGAAACAGGCACGGCGAGATAAAGACGGGCGAAGATGAGAACGAGGAAGATCCTCATGGCCGTCGAACTCCGCCCGGGGAGCCGGAAGCCGGACAAGCGCGCCTCTTTCGCCTCTGCCGCCGCGGGGCCGTGGCTGCCGGACGCCCTCGGATCCGAAAGGAGAACCCGTTCAAAGCAAGGCGGGGGAATCCGACGATCCCCCCGCCGCGAGCTTCCTTGCCGGAACCCCTAGATCCTATCCGCCTCGTGCGGACGCGACACGCTCCCCGGGGGAGGCCCCGGAGTGAAGGAAACCATCGTGATCTCCTTCAGGTTTCCGTGACGCACGAGCTCGGGCTTCTCGTAGGGGTGTCTCTTGCTGTCCATCATGTTCATCCTCCGGTCCAGGCCAACTAAAATGCTAGCATGCCCGAGACCGATTCGTCAAGACCTTTGCCGGTTGACCCGGCTACCGGATGAGAACCATCCGCTTCGTGTCCGCCAGCCCTCCGCTCCGCAGAGAGTAGAAGTAAGTCCCTGAGGGGACAGAAGTTCCGTGATCCGACTCCCCGTCCCACAGGAACGAGTGAAGCCCGGCCGGGAGGCTCCCCACCCAGAGGCTTTTCACCACCTGCCCGGCCGTGTTGTAGATCACGAGCTCGGTGAAGGCGCCCGAGGGGAGCTCGAACGAGATCGTGGTCTGCGGGTTGAACGGGTTCGGGATGTTCTGATGCAGCACGAACTGCGCCTGCGTCGGGCCCGGGAGCTCGTTCTCCATCGGTTCGAGGAAGGTCGGGTCGAGCTGCAGCTTGTACTGCATCCCGCACGTATCGGTGTACGTCACGTCGAACCAGACGTTGAAGGATCCGCCCGGGTAGTTCTGCAGGTCGAACGTGTAATCGTCCAGACCGAAGCTCGACTGCCCCGCGGCGAGGTCCGGGTAGTCGCAGGTCGGATCGGGAATGAGGAGCCACGAGAGGTCGTGGTTCATCTCGGCCGCGATCGACCGCGCCTTGCCCGGCCCGTTGTTCCGGACCCCGACCTGAACGGTCCACAGGCCGTATGGGACATAGCTGATCGTCTGGTACCCACCCAGAGAGAGGATCGGCTGATCGGCGACGCACCCGGTGAGGACGCGCGTGATCGTCGAGTCGCAGACGACGTCGGGCTCGGGCCGAGGCCCGTCGGGGTTCGTCTTGCATTCGGCGCAGACCACGAACTTGTGCTCGTCTCCGGTCTCGGCGTCCGCCGGGATCACGACCTCGGCCGGGAAGTCGTAGAACTCGCCCGCCTGCAGGGTCCACCACGTCTCGCCGAGGGAGCTGTCCCAATCGGCCGGGAACTGAGAAACACTGATTTTGAAGTCGGAATCGCAGTTCCCTTCGTTCCTCACGCGGAAGAAATACGCCATCGTCTGGCCAGCGGTGCCGGTCGAGTCCTCCGTGAGCGCGGCAACCGAGACGCTGCAGACCGGATCGACCATGATTTCGACCGTGTGTGCGTCCCAAACGGACGGAGCGCAGGACGAGTAGGCCGCGAGCTCAACGGAGGCGGTCGAGCCGCACGGCTCCCCCTCCGGGATCACCACGAGAACCTCGACGTTGTGGATATCGCCCGGATTGAGAACCGGGGTGGTCTCGCTCCCGACGATCTCCACGAACCAGCCCTCGGCGCAGGTGGCGGTCAACGCGTACTGGTCCGGATCGTTGCCGGTGTTTTCGACGAAGAAGTCGGGGACGGTCGTGTCGCCCGGCAGGCCGCTGAGGAAGGTGTCCCCGGTCACATCGACCCCCGCGTCGCACGGCACGATCGCCGTCGTGAGGACGCAGCTCTCGTCGAGATGTCCCTGCTTCGAGACCACGGCGTTCACCACGAGATCGAGGGCGGCGCAGAGCTTGTCCTTGTCCCCCTCTTCGGCGTTCTTGGGGACGATGTGCCCGACGTCCACGATCGCGGTGTCGCCCGGATCGAGCATCTCCTCGGTGGCCTCGTGGGTCGTGTTCCAGAGCATCGCGCTAAAGCCGATCAGGTACTCGGCGGTGCAGTTCCCCGTGTTGGTGACCGTGAATTGGTAGTCGACCGTGTCGCCCGGAGCGCCGTTCTGGTCCGACTCGTCGCTCAGGGTCCCGTTGAAGACCGGGTTCACGCAGATGCTCCCGACGTCGGAATCGGTCGCCCCGTAGTTCTGCCCTTCGGCGTCGAAGGTGAGCTCGGCCACATCGGTACAGAGCGCGCCGGCCGGGATCGTCACGTCGACGTAGACGTCGATCATCTGGCCGACCACGAGCGTGGCGAAGTCGTCGCCGACGATGTTCGCGGTCCAGCCGGTGTTGAGATCCGCGGACGCGCTGAAGTCGAAGGTCTCCTCGCAATCGCCGGTGTTCTCGACGGAGAAGGTGTCGCGAACCGTCGTACCCGGGTCGCCGCAGTCGGGGTTCCCCGTGTGGACCACGTCGACCGTCGAGTTGCACGGAACGCCGACGGTCGTCGTCACACAGCTCTCGTCAAGATCAGGCCCCGGCTGGTCGGGCGCGGAAAGGGCGGCGCACAGCTCGTCGGTCTGACCGTCGACGGCGTCGTCCGGGACCACGTGCCCGACGCAGATCGTGCCGGTTTGGCCGACGCCCAGAACCGTGTCGTTGTCGGTCGTGATCAGCAGCCAGCCCTCGGCCCCGCCGAACGTGTAGTCGAGCTGGAAGAGCCCCGCGCAGTTCCCCGTGTTCGTGATGTTAAAGCAGTAGGTCACCGTGTCGCCGGGCGCGCCGACCTGGCCGTTCGGCTGGCTGAGGGTCCCGGCGAGGACCGGCTCCACGCACACGGCGGTCGTGTCGGCATCCACGGCGCCGAAGACCCGGCCGTCCGCGCGGAGCCACACATCCGCCACCTCCGTGCACAGGGCCCCGGCCGGGATCGAAACATAGACGGTCACGTTGTTCGTGGCTCCCGGGTTGAGGACGATGGTCGGTCCCCCCGGGAGCGTGGCGTTCCAGCTCGGGAGGCTCACGTCTGTCTCAAGGTCGAACGTGTCGGCGCACTCACCGGTGTTCTCGACCGAGAAGGAGGTCATGTACGTCGTCCCGGGCAGACCGCACGGGGGGCCGCCCAGGTGGGTAACGAGAACCCCCGCGTCCGGGGCGATGCGGACGACCGCGCTGTCGGTGTCCTCGGCCAGGGCCACCCGCTGCAAAGCGGTGGGCACAGGGTACTCCGCCTTGAAGTACGCCGTGTCCCACACGTAGGTGGCGGGCAGGTCGGGGCAGGGAACATCCGGAATGTAGTGCTTCATCTGATGGGTGCTCGTGGCACCGGGCGCGAGGGTCGTGGTCGTGGGCCCGACGATCGACACGCTGTACCCGGCGGTGGACCAGGCGGAGAGCCCGAAGGTGGTCTCGACGTTCCCGGTGTTCTGCACCCGGAAGTCGTGGAAAACGCTGTCGAGGTCCCCCGTGGTGGTCGTGTCCGCGCTCAGCAGGACGACATCCACGCCATACTTCAAGACGAAGAGGGAGCAGGCCCTTTCAGCGTGGCCGCCGCCGTCTACGGTGACGATGAACGGGAAGGCCCCGAAGGCCGTCGGCGTTCCGTAGATCTCCCCGGTCGTCGTGTTGATGTTCATGTTCTCCGGGAGGCCGGACTGGCCCCATTCGTAGGGAGGCGTCCCGCCGGTCGCCGTGAAGATGACGCCCGTCTGGTAAGCCACGTTCAATGTGGCGTCCGGAAGCGGGCAGGCCGGAACGTCCGGGTTGATCGCGAGCGGCTCGCCCGCCGCGGGGCAGGAGACCGTGTCGCACGTCTCGCCCGGATCCGAAAAAGCGAGGGAGGAGAAGCTGATGGAGGTCAACACCGCCGATCCCACGTCAAAGACCCACTGGATGCACCCCTCTTCCGCGACATCGTAGGTCAGGGTCCCCAAAGAACTCGGGAAGGTACTGATCTGGTTATTGAACTGCAAATTCGTCCCTTGGAGGAGATAGCACCGGTGGTTCGGGTATCGGTCAGTGATGTAGTCGGGCAAGGTCCAGGGAAAAGTGGGCCCGTCGCTCCAGAAGTAGGGGACCATACCCCAGTCGGTTCGTGGCACATAGACCCATGAGTCGTTCTCGATCTTGGTCTTGTCCGTGACGCAGAAGACGCACCCGAACCCGAAGAGCCCGACCGAGAAGTCGTCGAGAAAGAGATCGATCGTCTTCGTCGTGCCGACGTCTCCCGCCGTTGCATCCAGAAG
>JBDRFQ010000249.1:0-3036 GCA_043818685.1 Candidatus Eiseniibacteriota bacterium | reverse complement strand
CGGAGCGAAGGCCGAATCCGTACCCCAGAAGCCCCAGTTTCCGTTCCTCCACACCGCCCGCCGCCGGGAGCCTCCGATCGAGCCACGCCCCGTCGATGAACACATGGAGTCGGGACCGGCGCCCCGTGAGATAGCGGTACTCCAGGGTGCCGGCGAGCACGCGCCGGGCGTAGAACTCGTCTTCGCCGTATCCCCGGAGACTCTCGGCCCCGCCCACGTAGAACTGCTCGTACTCGGGAACATCCTTCTCCGAGGTGGCCAGCCACCGGACCGAACCGCCGGCCGCCAGTACCTGCCTCCCCGCCACAGGCACGAAGAACTCGGCCTCCGCACCGTAGCGGGCGGAGAGGATCGAACCGGCGTCGCCGTCGTACTGCTTGCGGCCGTAGGCCGCGCTCACTTCACCCCTCCACCCTCCGGTCGGATTGAGCGGATCGTCGCGCCCGTCGCCCTCAAGCGCCAGGTCGGCCGCCCTCGTCCGGCTTCCACGGAATACTCCCGCGCCGCCGGAACCCGGCGTGACGCCTTCCGTGCGACCCGACAGGCTCGCACGGAAGCGGTCTCCCAGAGGGTATTCAAGACCCATCTCGGCCACCGTCTGGGTGAAGGTGGAGTCCCGCACCTCCTGGTGGAGCCGGACCTTGCCCTCCAGTGGAGAGCCCAGGATCCACGGTTCCCCGTAGGAGAACGTCCACTCGAAAGCGCCCGGCCGGTATGTGCGCCACCGGACCGCGGCCGACCGGCCGGTTCCTCCGATGTTGCCGAAACTCAGGTCGAGGATCCCGGTCAGATAACCCTTGGGCTCCCGGGGGACGTAGCCCACGGCGCCGTACAGGCTGTTGGTCTTCCTCTCCTCCACCTGAATATCGAGAACTGAGGCTCCCGACTCGTCTTCGAGGGCGAGCGACGTCCGCACATCCGAGAAGAAACCCAGACGCAGGAGACGCGGCCGAACGCGGTCGATCTTCTTCTGGACGTAGGTCTCGCCCGGGCGGATTCCGCACTCTCTCCGGATCACGTGTTCCCGGGTCGACGCATTGCCTTCGATCCGGACGGCGTCGATCACGACCCTCGGCCCCTCGTCGATGACGAGCGTCAGGTCGATCCCGCCGGAATCGCCCCACTCCGGGAACGTCGCCACCGCGGCGTAAGGATACCCGCGGTTCTCGTACGCATCAAGCACCGCATTGAGGTCGCCGCGATAGACGTCGGGGCTGAGCACGGCGCCCTCGCGGGTCTCGATGAGAGATTCCAGGGCCCCGCACGACACGCCCCCACAGCCCTCGAGGGAAACCGCCCCCACACGCCCGGGCTCCCCCTCTTCGATCTGCAGATGGAGGATGCTCCCCTGCCCGTCCGCCGGCTCCCAGACGGCGATCACCCGCGCCCGGGGATAGCCTGCGTCCCGGTACTCCCGGAGCAGATCCTTCACGTGGTCGAGGACCCGGGCGCGGCTCGTTCGGGTCCGGGATTGAACGCCGACCGTCTCAAGAACGCGCCTCGTGGAAAAAGCGGCGTGGCCCTCAACCGACACGCCCGCGATCTCCACCGTGTCCGGCGCCGCCTGAGCGGAGTCGATCGCAGCGGGCTCCGGATTCGCTGGTGTGGCATAGGAATCCGGAGCCGCCGGGAACACGATCCCCCCCGCAAGCACCATCCAGGCAACTCCTATCCGCTTCGCTCGTGAACTCATACGACGATTCCCGTGATCAAGGACTGCTCCGTGTCTCTCGGCCCGGGTTATTCAGGGAACCCGACCTACCCTGCATACCTCACCTTGACAGGGTCTCGGATCCGGCAACAGCCTGTGGCAAAGTGCTATAACATCGCGGTTCCTCTTCTCATGCATCCACACCCTGCTGCTGAGCCCGTGTTTCTTACACGGTTTCGTCGCGAGGCTTCGGGGCCTGCGGCGAGAGGTGCCTTTGGACTGAGCCGCTCCCGGAGACGTAGCCTGGCTACGCTGAGGAAGCGGCGAGGGAAAAGGCGCCTCGCAGCCCGGGACCCGGAGCCGCAGCAGGAACCGGGTGAGAAATACGGGCTAGAAGTAGGCCCGGATTTCCGACTTCCCGCTGTGAATCGTGTCCCGCCCTTCGAGATTGCTGCCCGTGTAGGTCAGCGACGCCGTCACGTACTTGCCCACCCGGTAGTCGGCGCTCAACCGCCACTCCCAGCCCGGCCGGCCGGCGTACGCGATTCTCGAGAACGACCCCGTCTGTTCGTCGCCCGAGGCGGTCCGCCAGGTCACGGCGGTCTCGGCCCTGCCCTTGCCCAGGAAACTGTAGGTGAACCGGGGCTCAAGCTCCACGGTCCGGACCTTCCGGTCCGAAATACGATCCCGCGAATCCTCCAGCTCACTTCGGAGCGCCGCCTTCGCCCGCGCTCCCAACCAGGCCGTCATCAGGATCCTGAGCCCGTGGGAACGGCGCTCCTCGCTCTGGACGGCTCCGCCCTCTTCAAGGTCTTCACGCCGCCGTCGATTCAGGTACTCGACGTCGAGCCCGAACCCTTCCCTGGGAGAACTCCGCACCACCACACGTCTTTCTCCTTCATCCACATCTCTATATAATCCTTCGAACCGATTGTCCGTTAAGTTGTTGCGTTCGTATCTGAAACGCATGGAGAAGGCGGGTTGATCCGGCAGCAGGAACACGTCCTGGCGAAACGTGAAGCGTCCCTCCAGGGTCGTAGCATCGTTCTGAAGAACACCGGGATCGAGCAGGTAGACCCGCCGCCGGTCCGCCGACGTCGTCTTCTCGTCCACCTTCACGAAGGTTTCGCTGCTGAAGCGGTCGGGCCAGCCCTTTTCCCCGGAACCTTCCAGCTGCGCCGGACGCCAGTTGACCTGCGCGCTGGCCACGACTTCGGTCACCGGCCGTTCGCTGCCGGGGACAGTGACCGGTTCGTATTCGCCCCGGCCGTCGACGAAGTTGCCGAGGCTGTCGTAGTCGGATCCCTCGCCAGTGAAGACGTATTGCCGCTCCCTCAACGTCCGGGTGGCGTTCGAGATCCGATAGTGAACGCTGTTGCGCAGGC
>JBDRFQ010000248.1:0-5906 GCA_043818685.1 Candidatus Eiseniibacteriota bacterium | reverse complement strand
GGTCGCGGGCTCTTCCGCTCGCCCTCTTTCTCGCCGCCCTCGCACTGCGGCTTTGGCACCCCGCCGCGCTCCGCGCCCTTCCGAGCTTCGAGCACCCCTACGAGGGGCTCGACGCGGAGCTCTACACGAGGCTCGCCCTCTCGATCGCCGGCGGGGACCTCTTTCCGCACGGAATCACGGACGCGGCCCCCCTCTATGCCTACTGGCTCGCCGCGTTCGCTCGGATCGCCGGCGACGGGACGCTCGCGCCCCGGCTCGCCCAAGCGTTCCTCGGCGCCCTCGCGGCGCCCCTTCTCTGGTCGGTCGGAAGGCGGATCTCGGGGCCGGGCGCCGGCGCCTTCGCGGGAGCCGCCGCCGCGCTCTTCCCGCCGCTCCTCCTCTACGAGGGGAGCCTCCAGAGCGCGGCCCTCGTCCCCTTCCTCGGCGCCCTTCTTCTCGCCTCCCTTCTCCCCGCCCGGCCGGGGGCCGGCCCCGCCATCCTGTCCGGTTTCATCCTCGGCATTTCATGTCTGAACCGACCGGACCTCCTCCCGCTCGTTCTTCTCGTTCCCCTCTGGCTCCTCCTCACCGCCGGACGGCGGAGCGCGGTCTTCCTTCTCGCGGGGGCGCTCCTTCCGATCGTCCCCTTCGGAGCGGCTGCCTCCGTCCGGGCGGGAGGGCTCGTTCCGCTCACCTCCCACGGGGGGATCCACTTCCACGTCGGGAACCACGAGGGGGCGGACGGAACCCTCTCGCCTGTGGAGGAGATCCGCCCCACCCCCGAGGGGTTCGCCCGCGACGCCCGCCTTCGGGCGAACAAGGAGACGGGGCGCGGCCTCGCGCCCGCGGAGGTCTCCCGCTTCTTCTTCCGGAAGGGGCTCGCCTGGATCGCTTCACATCCAAAGGATTGGCTCGTCCTCCTCGGCCAGAAGACGCTTCTCTTCTGGAACGACTACGAGGTCCCGAACAACGAGGACCTCTACTTCCTCCGGCGGCATTCCGCTCCCCTTCGCCTCCCGATCCCCCTCTTCGGGATCGTCGCCGCGCTCGCGGTCTACGGCTTCTTTCTCGGAGCCTTCCGGGGCGGGGCCCGCGCCCTCCTCGCCCTCGTGGTCCTCGCGGTGTTCGCGGGCGGGCTTCTCTTCTTCGTCACGGGGAGGTACCGCCTCCCCGCGGTCCCCCCTCTCCTTCTTCTCGCCGGAGGCGGGCTCGCCGCCTGGATCGGCGCGATCCGAGCCCGGAGGTCGCTCGCCCTTCTTCTTCTTCCCCTCCTTCTCTTCACGAACCTCCCGGTGCGGCGCTTCGATTCCGCAGCCGCGGAGACAAGGCTCGCCAGCTCTTTCTATCGGGCGGGCGACCTCCTATCCGCGGAGGAAGCGTACCGGCGGGCGGAGCGGGTTCACCCCGGCCTCCCGGAGGCGCGGCGCGGGATCGCGCGGATCCTCGCAGAGACCGGGGAAACGGACGAGGCGGCGAGCCTCTACCGGGCAATCGCCCGGAACCCGCGCGAGAGGAAGCGCGCCCGGGCGGATCTCGCCTCCCTCCTTGCGAGGAGCGGGCGAACCGAGGAGGCGATCGCTCTCCTCGACTCGGTCCTCGCGGAGGACCCGTCGGACGCGGGTTCTCTCGCCAACCTCGGCGCCCTTCGGATGAACGAGGGAAGAGACGCGCTCGCCGAGCGCCTTCTCCGAGAAGCGATCGCCCTTGATCCCGAGTCGCCCGAGGCCCACCTGAACCTCGCCCTCATCCGGACGCGGCAGGGGCGCTTGGACGAGGCGATCCGTCTCTTCGACCGCCTCCTCGAGATCGACGGCTTCTCCGAGCGGGGGCTCTTCAACGCGGGGGCCGCGCGCGCGATGAGCGGAGATCTGGTGGGGGCGATTCGGGACTGGGAGAAGCTCCGGCGGATCCGGCCTTCCTATCCGAACCTCGAGGCGAACCTCGAGCGGGCGCGCGGGCTTCTCCGGGAACGGCCCCCCGATCCGGACGGCTCTCTCCCGAGGTGATCGGCACGCGGTTCAGTGGAATGGAGGCGGGAAGCACCTTCGCCGGCGAGGGAGGCTTACCGTTCGCGGAGGAAACCCGCGTCGCGCGCGACGACCTCCTCCAGGAGCCGGGCGATCGGCTCGAGGGCCGCCTTGTCGTCTTCTCCGAAATCGTCGACTCCGCGGCTGTCGATGTCGAGAACGCCCCAGACCGCGCCCGAGGGATCGCGGAGCGGGATGACGACCTCGGAGCGGCTGGACGGATCGCACGCGATGTGGCCGGGGAACTCGTGAACGTCGGGGACCACGAGGGTCTCGCCCCGCTCCCACGCGCTCCCGCAGACCCCTCTCCCCCGGGCGATCCGCACGCAGGCGGCCCTCCCCTGAAAGGGTCCTAGCACGAGCCCGCCGCCCGACACCCTGTAGAACCCTACCCAGGAGACCGGGAGCGTCTCGAAGAGGACCGCCGCCGCGTTCGCGAGGTTGGCGATCGCGTCGCTCTCACCTTCCGTCACGGCGCGGATCTCCTCGAGCGCGCGCCGGTAGGCCTCCGCGCGATCCGTCTTCATTCAGTCTCCCAAGAAGAACGGGAGCCGGGGCCGTCCCGAACCCGGCTCGCATCGTACCAGATCCACGCCTCTGCGGGCTACGGCGCGCTCTCCCCCGGCCGGCGCTCGGCGGGGCAGTTCCCGCCCGTCTGCGGGGCGGCCGGGAACGGAACGGCGATCGGCCTGGCTTTGGAAACGGCTTTCGGCCGATTGGGGAGCTGGAGAAGCCCCACGAGGGAAGAATGGAAGAAGGCGGCGAATCCGGGCCTAGTTTCTTGGCCGGCGGTGGGGCCGCTCCGGAAGCGGATCCGGCGCCATTTTCGCATAACCCAAAGAGGCGATTGACATTCCGGGGGACGTGTGATAGCCTTATTCGTGTCTCTCGAAGTTGCTCCCCGTTCCGGCTGCGGGGGATCCCTCCCCCGAAGCGCTCCCAGAAGTACGAGTGTGAGTCGTTTTGTGTCTGATCGGAAGAGACGTCAGGTGCGCGTGGGCTTCCCGGACACGAGGAAAGGAGAGGAGAGTATGCGCCTGAGGCGAATGCTGTCGCTCGTCTCCCTCGCCGCGATCCTCGCTTGGGCGTCCGTCTCGGTCGCCTTCGTCGAGGTGCCGGAGTGGAACCGTCTCCAGGTTCCGCGGCCCGGCTGGGAAGACGAGGGCCTCTGGATCCAGCCGACCGAGACGGCCGACATGGCGAAGGCTTCTCCGGTCGCCGATCTCGCGGCTCGCTACGGCGGGAACTGGCGTTACAACCGGAACTCCGTCACGGGGAGCCTGCATCGCGTGTACGGATCCGGGTTTGATTTCACCTCCGCCATCTCGACCGAGGCGGAAGCCGAGCGGGCGGCGCGCGAGTTCATCGGGGCGAACGCGGCGCTCTTCGGCGCGACGAACACCGACCTCCGCGCGGCCGAGATGCAGAGGGCCCCGGGCAAGTGGGCCGCACACTTCGACCAGGTCATTGACGGCGTCCGCGTCGTCGGTGGCCGCGCCCACGCGGTCTTCACCGACTCGGGACGGCTATTCGCCTTCGGGTCCGACGTCTTCCCGAGCGTCGGGGAGGTTCTCGGAAGCACGCGCCCGGCCCTCTCAGAGGCGGAGGCGATCGCGCTCGCGGGAGCGGAGATCGGCTACGTGAACGGGACCGACGAGATCACGCATCGCGAGCTCGTCATCCTCCCGATCCGCGAGGCGAGGGACGAAGAGCTGGCGCTCGACTACCGGCTCGCGTGGCGGCTCGACCTCTTCGCGCAGAATCCCTACGGGCACTGGTCGACCTACGTCGACGCCGGGAGCGGGGAGATCCTCTGGCGGACGAGCCTCATCTACCCGCTCGACTTCACGGGGCACTCGCGGTCCGACGTGGAGTGGGACGGCTACTGCGACGGCTATACCTACGATTTCCCGGTCGACGGAATGGTGATCAACATCTGGGGCGTCGGGACGACGTACTGCGGCGAGAACGGGAACTTCACCCTCTCCTACGGGGGAACCGACTCGAAGACGATCACCGCCGAGTTCCGCGGGCTCTACATCAACGTGAACCGGTACACGGGGACCGACGCCTCGCACAGCGGCACGATCACACCGGGAACTCCGTACACGATCGACTGGTCCACCCTGAACTCGCTCGACAGCGAGAGGGACTGCTTCTCGTACATCAACAAGCAGCACCGGTGGCTGAAGAGCCTCGATCCGACCTTCCTCCCGATGGACTACGAGATGCCCTGCGTGGTGGAGCGGACCGACGGCTACTGTCCCGGGAACGCTTGGTACGACTACTACGGGATCAACTTCTGCGCCCCGGGCTCCGGCTACGGCAACACGGGCCGGATGGGCGACGTGGCCTACCACGAGTACGGCCACGGGATCACCGCCGAGCTGTACGACCCGAACAACCCGAACAGCAGCGTCCACGAGGGGAACTCGGACATCGTCGCGAACCTCTTGACACGCGAGAGCATCATGGGGCTCGGGTTCTACCTCAACAACTGCACCTCGGGGATCCGGAACTCGGACAACACGCTGGTCTATCCGGATGATTACGGCTCCTCAGGGCACTTCAACGCCCAGATCCTCGCCGGGTTCATCTGGGACTCGTGGGAGGAGCTCCAGGCAGCCTACCCGCAGGGCTACGCGGACAGCGTGATCTACCACGACTGGTGGTACGGCCGGAAGATGGGGCTCCCGCAGTCCTTCCCCGACCAGGTCTACTGGACCTTCGTCGCGGACGACAACGACGGGAACCTCGACAACGGAACGCCGCATCATCCGATGCTCTGCGTCGGCGCGCAGAACCACGGGTTCGACTGCCCGGAGATTCTCGGTCCGGTTTCGATCACGCACACCCCTGTCGAGTCGCAGCCGAGCACGACACAGCCGACCGCGATCACCGCGACCATCGTTTCGACGGCCGCTCCGATCGACGAGTCGGCGTGCCGTGTGTACTACAAGCTCGACGGCGGGTCGTTCCAGAACGTGGGGATGGCGGGCGCCGGCGGCGACGATTACACCGGCTACATCCCCGCGCAGGGCGGCGGCACGTACGTTCAGTACTACGTGTACGGCGAGGACGACAACGCGAACTCCGCGACCCATCCGTCGACCGCCCCGGCGACCCTCCACGCGTTCTACGTGGGCGAGTTCGAGACGGTCTTCGAGGACGACTTCGAGAGCGCAGGCGGGTGGACGGTCGGCATCGCGGGCGACGCCGCGACGACCGGCGTCTGGGAGCGGGGGGATCCGCAGGGGACCTCCTCCAGCGGCCAGCAGGTCCAGCCGGAGAACGACCACACGCCGGCTCCCGGTGTGAACTGCTACGCCACGCAGCTCGCCGCGGGCTCGAGCGCCGGAACGTACGACGTCGACGGCGGGAGGACGACTCTGGTCTCGCCGGTGATCGATCTCTCCGACGCGGCGATGGCGCTCGTTTCCTACTGGCGGTGGTACACGAACAACCTCGGCAACGCTCCGAACGAGGACTACTGGAGGGTGCAGGTCTCCAGCGACGGTTCGAACTGGGTCTATCTCGAGAACACGACCCAGTCCGACAACAGCTGGCAGCGTTACCTCTTCAATCTCGGCGACTACGTGAGCCTCACCTCGACCGTCCAGTTCCGCTTCATGGCGGAGGACGCGGGGACCGGCTCGCTCGTGGAGGCGGCGGTCGACGACTTCAAGATCGAAGCAATCATGCCGCCGGGGATCGATCCGGATCTTTCGACGATCGCGGCGAACGACGATCTGATGCTCCGTCCGGACGGGAACGGCGATTCGACGATGACGGTCGTGGTGACGGTCCGCGACGGGGCCGGCGCTCCTGTGGCCGGGGTTCCGGCGGGGGGTGTGGTCGTGACGCTCGCCGGGATCTCGCTGAACGGGCGGAGCATGAAGT
>JBDRFQ010000247.1:0-7994 GCA_043818685.1 Candidatus Eiseniibacteriota bacterium | reverse complement strand
TCCGCCGGTGGCTGGTCCGCCACCCTCGGTACCACCTGCACTTCACCCCGACGTACGCCTCCTGGCTCAATCAAGTGGAACGCTGGTTTGCCCTGATTACCCGTCGGGCGATCCGCCGGGGTTCGTTCACCAGCGTGCGGGCCCTTGTCGCGAAGATCGACCGCTTCGTGAGGCTCTACAACCCCGAGGCTCGGCCCTTCCTGTGGACTGCGACGGCCGACGCGATCCTCGGAAAGATCGAAAGACTTTGTACTGTTATTAATGGGACACGACACTCGCGCGGGAGAAAGGGGGTGGGGAGCGGGTCGGGCGGGATCCGTCCCGCCTTTTTGATGCCGGGAGAGGCCGGTTCTCCCGGGGCGGCGCGGCCCGGCGGGCGGGGTCGGACCGAATCCTCGCCAGGCGCGGGGCTTGATTCGACCCCTCCGTGGGCCAGAAGAGCGGATTCAGGCGGTCCTCCGCAGGGCTGCGCTCCGGCTCCTGTTGCCGCTTGCCGCACAACGTGTTACAATATCAGTGAACGCTCCCCAAGCGAACGGTGGGCCGGTCAGGCGGAAGAGCTCGTTCGGCGCGTCCGTTTTTGCACGCGTGGTTCGCCGGTCGTTCCGGTTGTTTCCGACAAGCGGTGTCTTTCGTAACGGGGGAACTTGAAAATGAAACGAGCCCGGAAGGCTCTCCTCGCGTCGGTCCTTCTCGCGATTCCCGCGCTCGCGGCGGCCGGCGCCAACGACGCGACGGTCTACGAGATCCAACAAGGCGCATACTCGGCGTACACATGGGTGACCGTCGACAGCATCGTCGTCACCGCCGTGATCTCGGACGGCTTCTTCGTCGAAGAGGCGGCCGGCGGTCCGTACGGCGGGATTCTCGTTCGGTACGGCGAGGCGCCGCCCGTCTCCCGGGGCAATCTGGTCACCGTTTCCGGTTACTACCTCGAGCAGAGCGGGAACTCGATCGTGAACGCCTCGGCGAGCGTCGGGGGCGAGCTGACGATTCTGGGCAGCGGCTTTCCGGAGCCGGCCGCCGATCCGGTGACCGTGGGCGACATCAACACAGGGAGCCCCACCGCGGAGCAGTGGGAAGGGTGTCTTGTGACGCTCGACTCGGTTCTCTGCGTCTCGGTCGGAGCCGGCGATTGGCGCGCGGTCGAGTACGACGGAGAGGCGCCGGGCGAGACCCTTCTCGTCGATGATCTGATGACCTACGCCTGGCCCTCGGCGGGGGACTCGCTGGTGAAGCTCGCCGGGGTTCTCTACTACGGCTCGAGTCTGTTCCAGCTCGAGCCCCGGAGCAACTTCGACGTGGTCGGCATCGACCGTGTCCCGCCGGGGACGATCACGGATCTCGGCGCGGCTCCCGGGGAATACAACGGTTCGGCTCTGCTCACGTGGACCGCGACGGGGGACGACGGCTCCTCCGGAACGGCGAGCCGGTACATCGCCCGCTACGCTTCCTCGCCGATCACCGCGGCGAACTGGGGCGCCGCGACCGATCTCTCGGGCGAGCCAGCTCCGCAGGCGTCCGGGACCCCGGAGGGGTGGCTCGCGAGGGGTCTCCCGGCCGGAGAGACCGTCTACCTCGCGATCCGCGCCGAGGACGAGGCGAACCAGCTCGGCGGCGTCTCGAACAGCCCCTCGGTCGTCGTGACCGACGCTCAGCCGAAGCTGACGATCCACTGCATCAACGTCGGACAGGGCGACTGCACGCTCATCCAGACGGGAACGGGCATGACCTTCCTCTACGACGCGGGCTACAACGGCGAGGGGACGGCCGAGGTCATTCCCTACCTGCAGGGCCTCGGCATCGACCAGCTCACCTACGTGGGCGCGTCCCACTACGACGCGGACCACATCGGGGGGCTCGACGAGGTCGTCTACGCGATCGGGGTCGATTCGGCGAGCTTGGACCGCGGCTGGACCTACACGACCTCCGCCTACTACAACTACGTGACCGCCGTGGGATCGCTGAGGAGAATGGTCGACGACGGGGATGTGATCGATCTCGGGGACGGGGTGACCGTGCGCTGCGTGTGCGTGAACGGGAACGGGCTTCTGACGCCCCCGTTCAACTACACGCAGTACGACGAGAACGACCTCAGCGTCGGCTACGTAGTCTCGGTCGGGAGCTTCCAGTTCTTCGTCGGCGGCGACATCTCGGGGAACGTCTCATGCACCCCCTATCACGACATCGAAACCTCGGTCGGAAACGAGGTCGGAGACATCGAGGTGCTCCGCGTCAACCACCACGGGAGCCACTGCAATTCGAACTGGAACTTCGTGAACGCGCTCTCGCCGGAGGCGGCGATCATCTCGGTCGGGGACGGAAACCCCTACGGGCATCCGACCTCGACGGTCATCAATCGGCTGGTCAGCATCGGCGCGTACATCTACCAGACGGAGCTGGGGACCGGCGGGTCGATCCCCGCGGGGAGGGGAGAGGTCGCCGGGGACATCGTGATCCAAACGAACGGACACTGCACCTACACGATCCAGGACTCCGTCTATCTCGTCGACGCCGCAACGGGGATTCGCCTGGCCGGCGCGGCGCCTTCGCGCTCGATCCTCTGGCCCAACGCGCCGAACCCGTTCAACCCCGCGACGACGATCCGCTACGACGTCGCCGAGCCGGGAGCGGTGCGTCTTCTCGTTCTCGACGTGCGGGGGAGGGTCGTGAGCGTTCTCGCGTCCGAGCCGCACGCCGCCGGCTCCTTCACGCATGTCTGGAACGGGACGGATGCAGAGGGGAGGGAGGTTCCTTCCGGCGTTTACTTCTTGCGGATGGAGAACGAGGGGACCGCGGACATTCGCAAGATGACGCTGATTCGATAGGCGAACCGAAAGACGGCTTGCGAGAAGCCCGGGGGGAGACTCCCGGGCTTCGTCGTTGTGCGCGAATCGCCCTTCCCGGGGATCCGAGTCCGCTCGCAACGCCGGTCGGCCGCTGATAGAATGGGAGGAGGTCGATGACCATTCCGCCGTAGAAGAGCGGCATCCGAGAGGGCGTGGAGCGTGCCGGGAGGAACGGGAGAGGAACGGCGGAAGGCGGGAGCCGGGAGGCTCGCCGGTTGGGTTCACTCGGTGGAGAACTCCGGCCCCGGCGTCTTCGCCGGGGTTCTCGTTTTTCTCGCCCTTGTCCTTCTGCGCAACATCCTCGAGGGGGTGTTCGAAAACTCCCGCTTCATCGGGTTCGTCCCCGACGCCGGCGTCTCCGCCCTGATGGTGCTCGACCACTTCGCGATCTTCTACGCGGCCCTCTTCGTCTCTCTCGGGCTCGCGCTCTCCGCGGCGACCGGTTTCCCCCTCGGCCGCGTCTTTCGGGTTCTTCTCGCCGGGTGGGTTCTGATCCTGCTCCCTCCGATCGTGGACGCCCTCGTCTCCGGGGGGCGCGGGTACGCGATCACCTACGTCCCGAACCTCCTCGCGACCGCCGCGGCGTTCTTCGATCCGCGCTCTTCGATCCCGGAGGTTTCGATCGGACAGCGAATCGAGATCCTCCTCGGAATCCTCCTCGTCGGGGGCTACGCGCGGGTCCGCGGGGCGGGCGTTCCGCGAGCGATCGGGGCGGGTGCGCTCTTCTACGCCGTCGTCGCTTTCTTCGGCGCGCTTCCCGTTCTCTTCGCGAGGGCCTCGGTCCGGCTCGGGTGGGCGCCCGCCGGGGAGGACCCCGTCGCCGCCCTCTTCCGATCGGGCGGAATCGTCCAGCACGAGAGCCGGAAGCACGCGCTCCTCTTTCTCTTCGTCCTCCTCATCGCGGGGACGATCGCGCTCGCGAAGCTTTATCCGCGAAGGGCCGCGGCGGTTCGCGCTCATCTTCGGCCCCTCCGCGCGCTCCACTACGGAGGCCTCGCGCTGTTCGGCGGGATCTTCGGCGCCGTTCTCTTCGCCCCCTACCTCGGCGGAGCGTCGATCGGAAGCGCGATGGACGTCCTGGCCCTCGCGGCGCTCGTTCTCTCCGTGGTTTTCGCGTTCCAGTGCGGGGCGTTCCTGAACGACCTTTCCGACGTCCGCTCCGACCGTCTCAACGATCCGCGCCGCCCGCTCGCTTCGGGAGCGCTCTCCTCCCCGGACGTCCGCCTTCTCGCCGCGCTCTTCGCGTCCGCCGCGCTCCTTCTGGCGGTCAACGTCGCGCACACCCCGTTCCTTCTCGTCATCGCCGCGCTCGGCCTCTCCGCGCTATACTCGCTCCCTCCCCTCCGGATCAAGCGGATTCCGATCGCGGCCACCGCGGTTCTCGGCGCCGTGTCGGCGGCGGCGTTTCTCGCGGGTTTCTCCGCCTTCGCCGGGGGACGCGCCTTTCATCTGGCGCCCCGGGGGATCCTCCTCGTCGTCCTCGCCGGGATCGCCTCGGGGTTCAACGCGAAGGACCTGAAGGACATCAAGGGGGACCGCGCGGATCGGGTCTGGACGCTCCCCGTCCTCCTCGGGGATCGGAGGAGCCGCCGTCTCATCGCCCTCCTCGTCGCCGCCGGATTCCTCGCGCCCGCCCTCCTCCTGCCGGTTCGCGCTCTTTGGCTCATCGCCCCGCCCTTCGCCCTCGCCGGTGTTCTCTTCGTTCTGCGGTTCGCGAGGCCGGATCGGCCTCTTCTTCTCCTCTACCTCCCCTACACGTTCCTGGTCTTCGCGCTCGTCCTCTGGAACGCGGATCGGTTTCGAGGAGGCGCCGAGATCGAGAGCCGTGGGACCGCGTTCGGGGCGAGACGATTGCTGCTTCAAGGAGAGGCGACGGCCGCGTCGGCGCTCTTCGAGAAGGCGGCCGCGAGGGACCCCGGGGCGGACCGGTTTCTCCACGAGCGCGCGACCGCGCTTGCAAGATCGGGGAGGTTCGGGGAGGCGGTGCCGCTTCTCCGCTCCGTTCTCCGCGAGCGTTTCCACGATCCGCGCGCCTGGACGACGCTCTCGGAGTGTCTCTGCGGGCTGGGAAGGAGCGCGGAGGCCCGGGAGGTGCTCGAGGCGATGCGCGCGCGCCGCGTGGATCCGGCCGAGGCGTCGCGCCGCCTCGCGGCACTATC
This sequence comes from Candidatus Eiseniibacteriota bacterium, assembly GCA_043818685.1. Lineage (GTDB taxonomy): Bacteria > Orphanbacterota > Orphanbacteria > Orphanbacterales > Orphanbacteraceae > VGIW01. The sequence continues at coordinate 2,986 of JBDRFQ010000247.1, read as the reverse complement.
CCTCGAGGAGGGGAACCTCGTCCGCGCCGCGGTTGAGATCGAGTCGGAGCGCATGCTCGGCGCGCGCGAGGAGGAGACGGCGGTTCACTCCGGCGATCTGCTCGTTCTCTCCGGGGACCCCCTCGGGGCGATTCCTCACTACGAAGAGGCCCTCCGGTTCGATCCGTCCTCCGCCGCCGCGTGGGCGGGGATCGGGCGCGCCGAGCACGCGTCGGGGCGCCTCTGCGAAGCGCGCGCGGCGTTCGAGAGGGCCCTCGAGGAGGATTCGGAGAACGCCGTCTTCTGGAACAACGCGGGGGTCGTTCTCCGCGATCTCGGGGAGACGGCGGAGGCCCTCCGCTTTTTCGAGAGAGCGCGCGGGGAAGAGAAGGATTTGGTTCATGCATATATGAACCGGGCCGGTCTTCTCGAGGCGATCGGCGAGGAGGATCGCGCCGCCGACGAGTACCGTCTGCTTCTCGAGGCCGTCCCCGGCTTTGCCCCCGCCATCAACGCCCTCGGCCGGCTCGCGGGGGAAGGAACCCCGCCGACCCATCCGCGCCGGGGGGGGGGCGGATCGCCCGCAAACCTGCAACCCCAAAATTGACAATCAGATGCGCATGTGCTAGAATCCACGGGCTCGAAGAACCGTGCCTTCCGGCCGGGTGAAGACGCGGCTCTCCTGAGCGAGGAGCCCGGATTCTTTCCCGAACAGTCCCGTACAAAGGAGGGCAGAGCGTGAGGAGCAGGTTGCCGTTCCATCTTCCCGCTGTGTTTCTGGCCGTTCTTCTCTTCTCCGTTCCGCCGGCCGGCGCCGACGAGGCCTCGCCGTTTCTCTATCTGGCGGCGGGATACTCCTTCGATCCCGCCGCGGGGGTTCCCGAAATCGATGCGAGCCTCCGCGCGGCGGAACTCGCCGCCGGAGAGACGGGCTATCACGTGGTGCAGTTCGGATCGCCTGTCGGAGAGGGGGAGAGGGATCTCGTCTCTCGGGGCGGCTCGGAGATCGTCTCTTACCTCCCCGACTTCGCGTTCATCGTGCGGTCGACCCCCGAGGCGATGGAAGCGCTCCTCGCTCTCGCTGCGGTTCGGTGGGCCGGCCGCTGGGAGCCGGCGTACAAGCTCTCGCCGGCTATCGGGAAGGAGGAGCCGAGAAGCCCCGAGCGGAGGGACGACCCGCTGCTCACCCTCCGCGTTCGCGTGTTCGAAGACCTCACGGGGACGGCGGGCCGGATCGAGGCGCTCGGGGCGGACGTTCTCGAGGAGGTGGCCGATCCGTACCAGAAGCTCCTGCTCGTCCACGCCGATCGTTCTCTCCTTCCGGGGATCGCGTCGATCGAGGATGTGTGGTGGGTCGAGGAGCTCCCCGAGTACTTTCTTCTGAACAACACGACGAAGTGGGTTGTGCAGTCGAACGTCTCGGGGCAGACGCCGATCTGGAACCACGGCCTTCACGGCGAGGGGGAGACCGTCTTCCTCATGGACTCGGGGATCGACTACAACAGCTGTTGGTTCCGCGACGCGGGGAGTGCGCCTCCGAGCCCGAGCCACCGGAAGGTGGTCTTCTGCCAGACTTACGGCGGGGGCGTGCTCTACGACGCGTGCGATCCGGGACACGGCACGCACGTCGCCGGGACGATCGCCGGCGACCAGTCGTTTGTCAACCCCGGGAACTACAACTACAACGGGATGGCGTATGCGGCGAAGCTCGGCATGCAGGACATTCAGGACAACGACTCCTGGAACTGCACGACGGGGGGCGTCAGCCCGCCGACGAGCCTCACCGGGGCGTACAGCGACGCCTACAACAACGGCGCGCGCCTTCACTCGAACAGCTGGGGTGGCTCCTCGAACAGCTACGACGCGTACTGCGTGAACGTCGACGCCTTCATGGCGGATCACCGAGACTTCCTCATCCTCTTCGCGGCGGGGAACGCCGGGTCGGGAGCGAGCACGGTCGGGTATCCGGGGACGGCGAAGAACTGCGTGACGGTCGGCGCGACGCGACAGGCGCCGAACCAGGAGACGATCGCGTCCTACTCCTCGCGCGGGCCGGCGTTCGACAGCCGCTTCAAGCCGACGGTGACCGCTCCGGGCGGGGAGGCCGGGTACGCCTACATCTTCTCCGTCGACAACAGCCCGAACAACCCGCCGTCGAACACCTGCGCCGTGCAGGGGGATCCGTTCCAGGGGACCTCGATGGCGACCCCCGCGGTGGCCGGAATGGCCGCGCTCACGCGGCAGTACTTCCGCGAAGGCTGGTATCCGGGGGGCACCGCGGGCTCGGGACCGCCTCTCACCCCGAGCGCCGCGCTCATCAAGGCGTTGCTCACGAACTCGGCGACGGACATGGGCGCGGCGGACATTCCGAACAACAACGAAGGGTGGGGGCGCGTGAAGCTCGACGATGCCCTCTACTTCGACGGGGACGCGCGCGAGCTTAGGATCGAAGACGAGGGGACCGGGCTCTCGACGGGACAGAACGCGGAGTTCGCGTACGAGGTCGAAGCGGGGATGCCCCTCGAGGTCGTGCTCGTTTGGACGGACCCCGCGGCTTCGCAGGGAGCCGGAATCGCGATCGTGAACGACCTCGATCTCTCGGTGACCGGTCCTTCGGGGACATTCAAGGGGAACGTCTTCTCCGGCGGCTCTTCCGTCGCGGGCGGGAGCTACGACCGGCGCAACGTCGAGGAGGCCGTCCGGATCGCCTCCCCCGCCGCGGGCTCTTACACGGTCCGCGTGGCCGGCTACAACGTTCCAAGCGGGCCCCAGACCTTCGCGCTCGCGCTGACCGGCGCCTTCGAGGACACCGCGCCGATCGATCCGGATCTTTCGACGATCGCGGCGAACGACGATCTGATGCTCAGTCCGGACGGGAACGGCGATTCGACGATGACGGTCGTGGTGACGGTCCGCGACGGGGCCGGCGCTCCTGTGGCCGGGGTTCCGGCGGGGGGTGTGGTCGTGACGCTCGCCGGGATCTCGCTGAACGGGCGGAGCATGAAGT
>JBDRFQ010000246.1:0-3338 GCA_043818685.1 Candidatus Eiseniibacteriota bacterium | reverse complement strand
TGAACGACATCTTCACGAACATCCAGACCGAGCTGACCCCGTAGGCTGAGGCCGCATGAGGTCATCTGTTCTTTTGCGGTCGCGACCCCAGCCAGAAGAACGACGCCGCTCCGCCTCGGCGGGGCGGCGTTCCCTTTTGCCCCCCGAACCGCCCTTCGAGTCGAGACGAAGGAAACCCTTGACAAGGCATTCACCTTTCTGCTCTTAGTTACGCGTGATCTCCCCTTTTCCATTCGGCGAGCCTGCCGAAGAGAGGAGAAATGGGAACGATCTCCTTCCATCCGCTGAACGCGCTCCTCTCCGGAGACCGGGCCGCATCTTCTCGAGAGGTTCACCGATGAACCCGAAGCCGATCAACATCGTTCTTTCGCTCGTGCTCGTCCTCGCGGCCGCGTTCTTCGACATCCGCGCGCGGAGGATCCCGAACCTCATCACGTATCCCGCGGTGGTCCTCGCGTTCCTTTTAGGGGCGGTCTCCGGCGATTCGCGCGCGCTTCTTCTCGCCGCGGCCGGTCTTGCCGTCGGCTTCGGGCTCCTCCTGCCCGCCTACCTCCTCAAGGTCATGGGGGCGGGGGACCTCAAGCTCATGGCGGCGGTCGGCGCCCTTCTCGGGCCGCGCATCACCCTCTCTGTCTTCCTCAACTCCCTGATCGCGGGCGGGCTGATCGCGCTAATGGTTTTGGCCCTGCGGGGCGAACTGAAGAGAGGGGTCTGGAGCCTCGGGGCGCTCGTCTGGGGCTTCCTGAGGCGGAAAGTGCTCCCTGGGTCGGTTTCAAGTACCGAGGGGAGCCGGTGGGTTTCCATCGGCAAGGTCCCCTACGGGGTGGCGATAGCCATCGGAACGGTGTCCGCGCTGATCCCCGCGCTGGGGTAGCGGCGGGCGTCACGGAGACAAGAGTGAAGCGGCCGCAGAACCGAGGAAACGTGGAATGAGAAAGGGAGGCATCGTTCTAATCGTCGTGGCGTTCCTTCTCGCCGGGGGGGCGGCCTATCTCGTGCGCAACTACGTCGAAAGCAGCACGATGCGCGAGGTGCCCGCGTTCGAGACCGCGCCGGTCGCCGTCTCGGTCGAGGATCTCTCCTACGGCACGAAGCTCGAACCGCGCCACCTGAGGATCGTCGATTATCCGGCGAGCAGCGTCCCGAGCGGGGCGTACGGGCACGCGGACAGCCTCGTCGGGCAGGTCACCAAGGTCTTCCTGGTGACCAACGAGCCGATCGTCGCGACGAAGCTCTCCTCGAAGGGAGGCGGGCTTTCGCTCCGGATTCCCGAGAAGCTCCGCGCGAGCAGCGTGAAGGTGGATGAGGTCTCCGGGGTGAGCGGCTTCATTCTCCCCGGCGACCGCGTGGACGTTCTCGTCACGATCTCGAAGGGGGGCATGTCGAGCGACCCGGTGACGCAGATCGTCCTCCAGGACGTGGAGGTCATCGCGGCGGGTACGAGGACGGAGACCGAGGGGAACAAGGCGATCGACGTGCAACAGATCACGCTGCTGACGACGCCGCCCGACGCGGAGAAGCTCGCCCTCGCGCAGCACCAGGGGAAGATTCTCCTCGCCCTTCGGAACCCGGCCGACCGGGACACGCTGACGACCTACGCGGTCAAGATGGAGGACATCATCCGCGGTCCGGAGAAAAAGTCGGCCCCCGCGCCGGCGAGGAGGGCCCCGCCGAAGGCAACGCCACCTCCTCCGGAACCGGAGGCGCTCGGCAAGATGATCATTCGGGGCGGGGAGGCGAAGGAAGAGGAGCCCGTCATGCAGCCCGAGGCGGAGAAGGCCAGGCGCGGGACGCCGAGCGGCCGGAGTCGCTAACTCTCATGGAGAGGGACCGATGAGAAAACCTAAGTTCTGGACCGCGTTCCTCGTTCTCTTGATCGCCGGGGCGGCGGCCCGCGTGGGGGCGGAGACGCCGGCGCCGGGCAGCATCATCGAGGTCCTGGAGCGGCACTCGCGGGTTCTCGAGTTCGACTTCGACGTGGAGACGATTTCGATCACCGATCCGGACATGGCGGATGTTCTCCTCGTCACGCCGCGCCAGCTCCTCGTGCACGGAAAGATCGTGGGGAGCTCGTCTCTCATCGTCTGGGACATGCGGGAGAGGCACTACGACTACACGCTCAAGATCATCAGTGCAAAGACGAAGGAGCAGATCCAGCTTCGCGTGCGCGTGGTGGAGGCGAACCGCGACGCCCTCAACGAGCTGGGGATCGACTGGCTCATCAAGGACTTTTCGGATCGAGTGGTCGAGGGGGACAAGACGATCGCCGGCTACGCGGGAAGCGTGCAGACTCCCGCCGACCCGCTTCGCCTCGGCGAGGGGGTCAGCGGCCTGATCCAGTACATCGGCAAGGAGGAGGAGATCTCCTCGATCGTTCACGCGGTCGACCAGGACGGCGGGCTTCGCCTCCTCGCGAAGCCGGACCTGATCTGCCTGAACGGCGAAACCGCGAGCTTCCTCGTCGGAGGGGAGATTCCGATTCCGGTCTCGCAATCTGCCACTGGTGGCTCGATCTCCCTCACGATCGAGTGGAAGGAGTTCGGAGTCCGGCTTCGCTTCACGCCGACCGTGGTGGGGGAGAACCTCGTCCGTCTCGACGTACAGCCGGAGGTGAGCAGCCTGGACTACGCGAACGCGATCACCTTCGGGGGCTTCAACATCCCCGCGATCCGCACCCGCAAGGCGTCGACGACGGTCGAGCTTCACAGCGACGAGACGTTCGTGATCGGCGGCCTCCTCACGGCGACGGAGACCGATCTCGTGACGAAGATCCCGCTCCTCGGGAGCATTCCGCTTCTCGGCGTCTTCTTCAGCAACACGACGAGCTCGAGCACCGAAACGGAGCTGATGATCCTGATCTCGCCGAAGATCGTTGAGCCTCTGGAGGCGGGCCAGATTCCCGAGCTTCCGTGGGCGACCGGCGAGGAGTAGACGAAGACAACGGAGCACCCATGGGCAACCTAAGAATCATCGTTGTCGATTCCGATGAGGTCACGAGGCGGGCGATTCGCACGCACCTCTCGAATCTGACCGGCGTCGAGGTCGTCGGAGAGGCGCAGGACCCGACGAGCGGCCACCGGATGATCCGGCAGAACCGTCCGGACCTTGTCCTGATCGAGGTGGGCGGGCTCGACGACGCGGGGATGCGGCTCGCGACGGATGTTCACGAGGAGATGCCGCGGGCGGTGGTCTTCGTCTCCTCGCCGCACAAGAACCCGGACCTCATCCTGAAGGCGATGAGCTCGGGGGCGAAGGAGTTTCTCCTTCGACCGGTCGAGCTTCATCTTCTGACGAAGTCGATCGACAAGGTCCTCAAGGACCCGTCCCGGGCCGAGGGC
>JBDRFQ010000245.1:0-3812 GCA_043818685.1 Candidatus Eiseniibacteriota bacterium | reverse complement strand
CGTGATCTTGGCCATGTGCACGGCGAGGATCGCCTCGCGCCCCTTGAGGTCCGGCATGTCGATGATGATCCGTCGGTCGAAGCGCCCGGGCCGGAGGAGGGCGGGATCGAGAACGTCGGGCCGGTTCGTCGCGGCGATGAGGATGACCCCCTCCTTCGACTCGAAGCCGTCCATTTCGACGAGAAGCTGGTTCAGCGTCTGCTCGCGCTCGTCGTGCCCGCCCCCCAGGCCCGCGCCCCTGTGGCGGCCGACCGCGTCGATCTCGTCGATGAAGATGATGCAAGGGGCGTTCCGCTTCCCCTGCTCGAACAGATCGCGGACGCGCGAGGCGCCGACGCCGACGAACATCTCGACGAAATCGGACCCGCTCATCGAGAAGAAGGGGACCTCCGCCTCCCCGGCGACCGCCTTCGCGAGGAGGGTCTTTCCGGTCCCCGGGGGGCCGAGCAGGAGCGCGCCTTTCGGAATGCGCCCCCCGAGCTTCTGGAACTTCTCCGGCCTCCTGAGGAATTCGATGATCTCCTGCAGCTCCTCTTTCGCCTCGATCGCGCCGGCGACGTCGGCAAACGTGATCTTCGGCCGGTCCGCGGTGAGAAGGCGCGCGCGGCTCTTTCCGAAAGAGAACGCCTTGTTGCCGCCTCCCTGCATCTGGCGGACGATGAAGATCCAGAAGCCGAGGATGAGCACGATGGGGAGCCAGGAGAGCATCACGGAGAACCAGTTCATCCCTTCCGGCTTCGAGCGGATCGAGGCGTTCGGGCTCTTCTCCCAGATCCGGTCGGGGAGCTTCTCGTCCGCCGCGGGGAGCCAGACCTTGAACGCCTCCACCTCGCGCGGCGGGAGCCCCTCCCCGGCGGTGACGAGCGTCGGCTGGCGGAAGAGGCCGGAGACCTCCTTCTCCACGATCGTCACCGCTTTGATGTTCCCCCTCTCCACCTCCTGGATGAACTGCGTGTAGTTGATCTCCGCCTCCGCCTTCTTGCCGGTCTGGTACATCTTGTAAACCGTGAGGAGAAGGAGGGTGAGGATGACCCAGAGGGCGAGCGAGCGAATCGTCCGGTTCACACGCGGTCCATCCCCTCGGGAGGGCGAGCCGCCGCGGCGGTCCTTGCCCGAGCCGCGCCGGTCGCCCTGCGGGGGGCCGGACGGCCCGCGCCCGGAACCTCCCTTGTCGGGACGCTCGGAGTCCCCCCGCGAATCCTCGCGAAGAACGGAGCCCGCGGCGGGCCTGCCTCGGACCCCGCGCACGAACGAGAGAAGGAGGTTCTTCATCATTCCCGATTTCCCGAAGACCGGGCCGGAGAACCCGGTCTTCGCACGAAGGGGAAGCTCAAGCCGCCATCAAAATCTTCCACACGAAGTATTCTCGGAAGAGCTTCCGTTCTGCCCGGGAAGCGCGGGCTGGCTCTACCGGTCGACCTCGTCCCTAGTATCGTCTCGGGGAGCGCAAAAGGCAACCTCCAAGATGCTCGTCGTGGACGCGGAGATCTTCGCCCGATCGGCGATCGCGATCCCGACCACCCAGAGGATCCCCTCCGAGTCGGCGAGAAGGGGAATCCGGCTCCGCTCGCTCCTCGGGATCTTTCGATCGACGAGGAGGTCCTGGAGCTTCCTCTCGCCGGGCGACCCGAACGGCCGGAAACGGTCTCCGGGGAGGCGGCTGCGGACCACGAGGGGCGGGCGGACGCGGCCCGCGTCGAGGGTGACCCGCCCGCTCTCTCTGGAGGGGGCGCCCGCGTTCTCTTCGGGGGGAAGCGCGCGGCAGCGAACGCGGCTCCCGTCCGGGAGGGCCGCGTCCCCCGGAACGGGGAGGGGGACGAGAAAGGGAGCCGCCTCCCCGCGCGGAGGTCCGAACCGGAGGGCATCCCCCTCGCGGCGCGCCTCGAGCTCCTCTCCGAGAGGAACCCGCCCCGACGAGAGGCCCGCGGAGAGCGAGAGGACACTCTCGACCCGTTCGAAGGGGATCCCCTCGGGTGATCCGGCGGCGCGCCGGGCGAGCGAGCGGATCGCCTGGCGGGCAAGGGCGCGTGGAAGCAGGGCGAGCGCGCCGGCGGGAACCGTCGTCTCTCCCTCCGCATCCTCCGCGTGCCGCTCGATCCACCGCTCCGCCTCGTGCTCGAGATAGCTCTCGATCTCCGCGAGGATGTCCGCGGTCCGCGCGAGGGGCTCTCCCACGGGGCGCCCCATCAGCTTCTCCGCGAAAGGAAGAAGCTCGAGCCGGATTCTGTTCCGGTCGTAGCCGGTCTCGAGGTTGCTTCGATCGACCCGGTAGGAAGCCCCGATCCGATCGAGATACGCCTCGATCTCCCCGCGCGAGACGTCGAGAAGGGGCCGGATCAGCTTCCCCCTCCGGTACGGGATCGCGCCGAGACCCCGCGCTCCCGCCCCCCGGAGGAGGTTGATGAGAAGCGTCTCGACCCGGTCGTCCCTCGTGTGCCCCGTGGCGATCCGGTCCGCCGACACGCGGGCCGCCTCTTCCTCGAGCGCCTCATACCGGACGCGCCGCGCCCCCATCTGCAGCGACTCTCCCTTGCGGAGAACGAGGCCGCGTGCCGAGCGAACGGCGAGCGGCATCCGGAGCCCCGACTCGAGTCCGCGGACGAAACGCTCGTCCTCGTCCGAGTCCCTGCCGCGCAGCCCGTAGTTCACGTGGAGCGCGCGGAGCTCGAGACCTCTCTCCTGGCGGATCTCGTCGAACAGGTACGCGAGGGCGGTCGAGTCCGGGCCTCCGGAGAGGGCGAGCAGGATCCGCTCGCCGGGGCGGACGAGCCCCTTGTCGCTCAACGTGTTCGCGAAGGTCGTTCGGATCTCCACGGCGGGACTGTTCAGGAAAGAGGACCTGCCGGTGCAGGGATTTGAACCCCGGACACGCGGATTATGATTCCGCTGCTCTGACCAGCTGAGCTACACCGGCGAAGAGACTCCATTCATCGACAACGCTAAGGACGGAATGCTGCTTCTGTCAACGGGAAAGATCCCGCGCGGGGCCGCAGGGCCCGCGCCGGCGGGGCGCGAGGAGCACGGCGAGATAGACCAACAGGAAGAGACCGGAGCCGATCAGCCCGTTCCGGAACGAGCGGGGCCGGTAGCGGAAGACCGCCTCGTGCTCCCCTTCCGGGAGAGCCACGGCGCGGAAGGCGTAGTCCGCCCGCAGAACTCGGCTCTTCGTTCCGTCAACGAGCGCTTCCCACCCGGGATAGAACGTCTCGCTGACGAAGAGGAGGGCCGGCCGGTCGGAGCGCGTCCGGACCCGGAGCGCGGATCCCTCGCGCCCGACGATCGCGCACTCGTCGCCGGGCAGAACGGCGCTCTCCAGGCTCTCGATCCCCGGGTGTTCCTCGATCCAGAGGGGCCCCGCCGGGTCGAAGAGCGGAGAGGTCACCTCCCGGAGGATGCGCCCGCGGTCTTCCTCGATGCGGTACGCGTGGCGGAGGAACGCGCGCGGGAGCGCGTCGGTGTTTTCGAGCCGGGTGAACGGCTCCCGCGAGACGGTCTGGAATCCTCCGATCTCCTCGAGAAGGAACCGCTCCGCTTCCTCGGCTCCGCTCCCCGGCCGGTACAGGGAGGGGGAGAGGAGGAAGGCGCGGACCCCGAGGAGATCCCAGATCGGGAGCGCGACCTGGGCGGCGGAGAAGAACGGCGTGATCCGGCGGCCGTCCGGGTTGAGGTCCGGGTGGATCGCCCGGAAGAGATCGCCGTACTCGCGGGGCATGAGCGCGTTCACGCCCTGCAGGTCCTCGATTCCGTAGGGCAGTCCGGTGTTCGAGGGGAGGATGTACTCCCACGTGAAGCGCGCGATACGAAAGGGCTCT
>JBDRFQ010000244.1:0-2278 GCA_043818685.1 Candidatus Eiseniibacteriota bacterium | reverse complement strand
CATCTGGTAGTAGAGACCGGGGGAGAGGGTGGGCCGAACCATCGCCACGCAGTCGATCCCCGGGGCGTCGAAGCCCATGGTCAAAACGTTCACGTTCACCAGGTACTTGAGCTTCCCCCCCTTGAACGCGGAGATGACCCGGTCACGGTCCAGGCCGAGCGTATCACCGAAAACCGAGTCCACATCCGCGCCGAAGCTCTCCCGCATCATTCTCGCGACGTGTCGCCCGTGCCGTACGCCGGAGGCGAAGATCAAGACCGAACGGCGTGTTCTGGTCTGCTTCACGATTTCCCGGCACGCCGATTCGACGAGTGGATCCGTATCCATCAGGTCCTCCGTCTCGCTCGGCACGAATTCGCCGGCCCGCACGTGGAGGGCCGAGGTGTCCACCTTTTCACCCCCCGTCTTCGTGACGAGCGGACTGAGGTAACCCCGCACGATCAGCTCCTTCACGCCGATCTCGAAACAGACTTCGTTCAGTACGTTGTGCGGTCCGCAGATCATGCCGCTGTTCATGCGATATGGCGTCGCCGTGAGTCCGACCACGCGGAGATTCGGGTTCATCTCCCGTGCGTCCTGTAGGAAGGTCCGATACATCCCCTCCCCGTCGGGCGGGATCATGTGTGCCTCGTCGATGAGGACGAGCTCGAATCTGCCAAGTTCCGATGCACGTCGATAGACGCTCTGAATCCCAGCTATGGTGACCGGACGTCTCGTGTCCCGGCGACCCAGACCCGCCGAGTAGACGCCGATGCAATCCCCCATCTCCGGAGCGACCCGAAGGATCTTCTCCTCTGCCTGCTCCAAAAGCTCGCGGACGTGCGCGAGAACGAGGACGCGGCCCCTCCAGCGGGCCACGGCGTCTTTCGAGACCGTGGCCAAGACCGGCGTCTTGCCGCCCCCCGTCGGAATGACCACGCAGGGATTGTCGGCCCTCTCCCGCAGGTGATCGTAGACGGCAGCGACCGCCGCTTCCTGGTAGGGTCTCAGTTTCACAACACGGCTCCGACTACGGCCGCTTCCACGGGGCCGCATCCGTCGTACCGTGCGACGATTCGCCCGACTCGTCTTTCTTCCGGTAGCGCGCGATTTTGTTCACCGTCTCGCCCGTGTCCGCTCGCTTCTGGCACGTCACCGTCAGGATGGCCGGCAGGTTGTGCAGGTCGATCGTGTCTTTGGGCTTCAACACGCCCACCGCTCGGCAGACGGCGGACAACTCCGCGCGCGCGAACGCCACCACTTTTTCGCTCCGGTTCTCCAGGTTCAGCCTCGTCCAGAGCTTCCGTCCCTTGTAGGGGCCATCCATCACCTCCCACGTCAACTGCAGGTAGCTACCGTCGCCGTTTCTGGTGACTTTCGTCTCCGAGTCGGTGATCATGCCGACGTAGTCGGCCGGAGGAAGGGCTTCGAATCCGAACGCCGGATCCACCTGGCTGGCGTCGAAACCGTTGAGATTGATCATGGCTATTCTCCTTTCGTGGTTTCGTCTTGAGGCGCGGTTCCTGCCTCGTAGGGGATGTGCTGGGCGTACGCTTCCCAGTTCAGCGGGATCGGATCCGGAAGGTTCAGTCGGTTCTTGGCCACATGCGCCGGTCGTTCTTGCGTGTAAACGATCCGCTCGCCGGTGCCGACACCTTGGGTCCGCTTCCGGTTGAAACCCCTTTCCGTCGTCTTGGTGTAGATCTTGTAGGTGGCGAATAGAACCTCGTCGCACCACTCCTGAACGAGTGGCCCGGCGAGTTTGTGGAGACGGGGAACGTACCGGTCGTAGCTCTCCGTTTCGGGGTTTTCAAACCGCTCGATCCGGCTGTGCGCGATGAGGATTACGGTCATGCTCCGGTGATCTCGGAGCGCGGAGAGGCCGTCGAGAAGGTCACGCCACTGCGTCAGCGCGAAGACATAGCCCTTTGCAAACCCGATGTCCTCGATACTTTCCACACCGTGCTTTTGACACACCGCCTCCCAGATGAGGCGTTCCATCCAGTCCAGCGAATCAACAACCATCGTCTGGTACGGGTGCGGCTCGCGGTAGAGTTCCGATAGGACCTGCATGGCGCCGGCGAATGACGTGGTCAGGGGAAACCTGTTGCAATCGATCTCGCCGAGGCCATCCTCGGTCTGAAGAAACACAGGCCGGGGGGCTTGGGCGGCCCAAGACGACTTGCCAACCCCGTGCGTGCCGTAAAGTAGCACCCGTCGTGGCGCCGGAGTCTTGCCTCTGGTCACTTGCTCGAGTAACTTCATCGCGGCTGCCTCGCCTCCCTTCGAAAAGCGGTCA
>JBDRFQ010000243.1:0-11357 GCA_043818685.1 Candidatus Eiseniibacteriota bacterium | reverse complement strand
ATCGTCTGCACGTCGTCGAACGCGGAATCCGTGTTCCGATGGGCGTTCGAGAGGGGAGAGAGGATCCTCTTCATTCCGGACGAGCACCTCGGGCGGAACACCGCGCATCGTTTGGGAATCGGCGAGGGGGAGCTCGGTGTGTGGAATCCGGAGGAGGCGCGCGGCGGGCTCGAGGCTTCAGTTCTCGATAGCGCGCGCGTCGTGCTCTGGAAGGGATACTGCAGCGTGCACATGCACTTCCTCCCCGAACACGTCGACCGGATGCGCGAGCGCTTCCCCGACCTTCGCGTGATCGTGCATCCGGAGTGCACGGCGCAGGTCGTTGCGATGGCGGACGCGATGGGCTCCACGGAGCAGATCCTCCGCGCGGTCCGCGAGAGCGCCCCGGGGACGAGGTGGGCGGTCGGGACCGAGTTCCATCTCGTGGGCCGGCTCGCGGCGGAGATGGCGCCGCGCGGCGTCGAGGTGATGACGCTCTCCCCGTTCGCCTGCCTCTGCTCGACGATGTACCGCATTCATCCCCGGGCCCTTTGCCGGGTGCTCGAGAGCCTCGTGGGGGGACGCGTCGTGAACCGGATCACCGTTCCGAAGGAGATCGCGCGCGCGGCTCGAATCGCCCTCGACCGGATGCTGGAGCACAAGGGATAGACGGTACGGTCGCCCGGCGGGCCGGGCTCCCTCTCCGGCCATGCCGGCCTCTGGTGTTTTGTCGGTCGGCGGGTCCTGCCGGCGGCTGTCCGCTCGGTGCTCACCAGGCGCCCGAGCGCGCCAATCGGTTGCGCGCCTCGCGGACACGTGCCGCCGTCACCCGCCGTTGCTCGGAGCCAGGTTTCCCAATCCCCTCCGCAGCGGAAGCCGGTCCAGGAGGGCAATCGCCTGGAATGGGGTAGCTGGTTCTACTACCTTTCCATGAAGCCTGTGACTCTCCCCGCCGGGCGTCCCTCGAAGGGCCTTGGAGACTGAGCCGGGTACCCGCTCTCTCGACCCCTTCTCGCAACCCGCAGACAGGCAGCGAACCGGTGCGGGCTGACGGGCGAACCGATTGTGGGGCGCGACGGGCCGCGGTGGAGTAGAATGGGAAAGGCACCGGGGCGATGTTGAGGCCCCGGCGTTCGACGGTGGGAGGATGCGCCATGCCGATCTACGAATACCGCTGCCTGGGCTGCGATCACTTCTTCTCCCTGCTCGTCTTCGGGGCGGAGGAGATTCGTTGCCCTTCGTGCGGCGCGGACCGCCTGGAGAAGCAGTTCTCGAGCTTCGGCGTGGGCGGCTCCCCCTCTTCGTGCGAAAACCCGTCCTGCGGGCCCTCGGGCGGTCTTTGAGGGCCGCGTTTCTGAGGCCCGAAGTTTCGGGCCGGGATCGTCATCGTGCCGCGCGCCTCGGTGCACACGCTCGGGTGCCGCCTGAACCAGGCGGAGAGCGCCGTCCTGCTCGACGGCCTCCGCTCCCGCGGGTTCACGATCGTCGCGGAGAGCGAGAGGGCGGATCTCTACGTGGTCAACACCTGCTCGGTGACGAGGGGGAGCGAGGCCAAGTGCCGGCGCCTCATCCGGCTCCTCCGGAAGAGATCTCCGGGCGCCCGCGTCGTGGTGACCGGGTGCTACGCGGAGCTCGAGCCGGACAGGATCCGCTCGATCGGAGGGATCGACCTCGTCGTCGGGACGGCGGAGAAGCACCGGCTCCCCGATCTCGTCGGATCGATCGAAGGGCATCCTCCGGTCGTGAGGGGCCGGCCGGATCGTAGCCCCTTCGCGGTCGAGGGGACCGGCCTCTTCGCGGAGACTCGTGCGAACCTGAAGATCCAGGACGGGTGCGACGAGTTCTGCACCTTCTGCGTCATCCCGCTGACCCGCGGGCGCGCCCGAAGCCGCCGGGCGGCGGACTGCCTGCGCGAGACGGAGGGGCTCGCCGCGCGCGGCCACCGCGAGATCGTTCTTTCCGGCGTGAACATCGGAACCTATGAAGACGAAGGGATCGATCTTTCCGGTCTCATCGATCGGCTGGAAGGGGTGCCGGGCATCGAGCGGATCCGGATCGGCTCGATCGAGCCGATGACCGCGGGGGAGAAGCTCGTCGCGCGGATGGAGCGCGGGGGGAAGCTGGTCCCCTATCTCCATCTCTGTTTGCAGAGCGGGGACGACGAGGTTCTCGGTGCGATGGGCCGGCCGTACACGGCCTCCTCCTACTCCGCCCTCTTCCGGGAGATCGTCGCGAGGGTCCCGGAGGCAGGGATCGGGACGGACGTGCTTGTCGGCTTTCCGGGGGAGTCGGAGGATGCGTACCGAACAACCTTCGATCTCCTCGAGTCGCTCCCCTTCTACCACTTCCATGTCTTCCCCTACTCCGAGCACCCGAGGACCCGTTCGGCCGTCCTGCCGGGGAAGGTCCGCCCGGACATCATCCGCCGGCGCGCGGACGGGGTGCGCGCGCTCGGCGCGATGAAGAAGCGGCGCTTCCACGAACGCTTCGTCGGGCAGACTCTCGACGTCCTCTTCGAGACGCGCGACCGAGGCGGGCTTTGGATCGGGCACGCGCCGAACTACGCGCGCGTCGCCGCCCGCTTCGAGGGGGATCTCGCCAACCGGATCGCCCGGGTGCGCGTCGAGAGCGCGCTCGTCCCGGAGGCCCGCGGGACGGTCGAGGAGATTCTCGGGTGAAGGTTTACCTTGAAACCTACGGCTGCCAGATGAACCTCTCCGACTCGGAGATCGTGGGCGGCCTTCTGGCCGGTGAGGGCTTCGAGGTGGTCGAGGACCTCAGCGAAGCGGACGGTATTCTCATCAACACGTGCGCGGTGCGCGAGCACGCCGAAGAGAGGATCTTCCGCCGCCTCCGCGAGCTCCGTCCTCTCAAAGAAGAGAGGCCGGCCCTCCGGATCGGCGTCCTCGGCTGCCTCGCGCAGAGCCTCAAGGCGGATCTTCTCGAGCACTCGGACGCGGTCGACTTCATCGTCGGGCCGGACGCCTACCGTTCGCTTCCCGGCCTCCTCCGGCGCACGGCGGACCGGGCGGGGGTACGGGAGACCCGGCTCTCGAAGACCGAGACCTACACCGACCTCCCTCCGATGCGGCGTTCGATCGTGAACGCCTGGGTCACCGTCATGCGCGGCTGCGACAACTTCTGCACGTTCTGCGTGGTTCCCTACACGAGGGGGCGTGAGCGGTCTCGTCCGGCAGACGCGGTCCTCGCGGAGGCCCGCGCCGTCGCCCGGGAGGGCGTTCCCCAGATCACCCTTCTCGGACAGAACGTGAACTCGTACCGCGACGGCGGCCTCGCGTTCGCGGATCTCCTCCGAGCGGTCTCCCGGGCCGAGGGGATCCGCCGGGTCCGCTTCATCTCGCCCCATCCGAAGGACTTCCCCGACGATCTCCTCCGCGTGATCGCCCAGGAGCCGGCCGCGATGCCGCACGTCCATCTCCCCCTCCAGTCGGGGAGCGACCGGGTGCTCGAGCGGATGAACCGGGGCTACACCTACGGGCACTTCGCGCGGCTCGTCGATCGAATCCGCGACGCGATCCCCGGGGTTTCGATCACCACCGACCTTATCGCGGGCTTCCCGGGGGAGACGGACGAGGACTTCGAGCGGACCGCCGGGGCGATGGAGGAAATTCGCTTTCACTCGGCGTTCACCTTCCCCTACTCCGAGCGGAGGCACACGCTCGCGGCGCGGCGCTTCGCGGACGACGTGCCCCGCGAGGTGAAGAGCGATCGGGTCACGAGGCTCGTCCGGCTCGAGAGGGCGCACTCCCGGGAGAGGCTGGATGAGGAGGTGGGGGAGGTGGTGGAGGTCCTGGTCGAGGGGGCGAGCAAGAAGTCCGAGGCCGAGGCGTTCGGCCGGACGCCGAAGGGGAGCGGGGTGGTCTTCCCGGCGGACCGGGTCCGCCCGGGTGAGATCCGCAATGTCCTCGTCGTTCGGGCGACGACGCACACGCTGATCGGACGGCCGGACGGTGCCGGCGAGCCGCCTGGCTGACGGGGGGGGGGAAGGGCGTGGGCGAGCACCGAGACCCTTCACCGCAGGGGAGGGGTTGTAATCCCGCACGAATTGTGGTAAATTCAATGAGCTTGGGCGGGGCCGGCTCTTGTTGTGAGGGGCAGAGGGCGTGCGGAGCGCGGAAGCCGGATTTCTCTTTCCCGCCGAAGCCCTGCCCCGCGAAGTCTTCTCCCCTGTCTCAGAGGTCGAGTGAAGGTGAGCGCGAAGAACTCTCGAGAAGAAGCCCTGGTCGTCCCCTCGCGCGTCGAGGAACATTCCACGCCGAACGGCGAGTATCGATGCATCGTCTGCGGGATGCGCTACCGGGCCAGGGAGCACGCCGAGATGTGCTGCAAGAAGATCGCCGGGATCGAGAACCTCGGAGGGCGCAGACAGCATCGCTGGCGCTGATTCGGATCGCCGTCTTTTCAGGGGGAGGTGGGCGCCCGCCCCTCCCCTTTTTCGTTCTCTCCGCAAACCCCCTCTCTCGCCGGCCGTTCCCGGCTTCCTTTTCTCTTTTTCTTGACCCCCCTCCGACAGGCTCTTTATATTCAACGCGGACCGGCCGAAAACCCCGGCGGCCCGTCCGTGCGATCGCCGCGCGGCGCGCGGACGGCCGCACCCGGTCGCCGTGCGCCGTCAGGCGTGCACGGGCCGCAAAAGGCACGAGGCTTCTCCAGGGACGGACGCCCGCGCGTTCGAGGGCTCCTCCCTTTGCGCTCCTCGAATGGGGATCGAATGAACGGTTACGCCCCGCTCGCGCTCGTCCTCGGGCTCGCTCTTTTGGTACCGGCGATGCTGCTCGTGGTCTCGGGCCTTCTCGGGCCGAAGCGGACGGAGAGGGCGAAGGGGGATCCGTACGAGTGCGGCATCCCTCAGCCGGCCCCCCCGAGGCGCGCGATCCCGGTGAAGTACTATCTCGTGGCGGTCCTCTTCCTCCTCTTCGATGTCGAGGCGGTCTTTCTCTTTCCCTGGGCGGTCGTCTACCGGCGCCTCGGCCTCTTCGGGTTCGTCGAGATGGCGGTCTTCCTCGCGATGCTCGTCGCGGGGCTCGTTTATGTGTGGAAGCGGGGGGCCCTCGAGTGGGACTGAGGGAGATCGAGAACATCGGGGGCGGAAGCGCGTTCACCACGCGCGTCGACGCGGTCCTCAAGTGGGGCCGGAAGAACTCGCTCTGGCCCCTCCCCTTCGGCACCGCGTGCTGCGCGATCGAGTTCATGGCGGTCGTGGCATCCCCGTTCGATCTTTCGCGCTTCGGCGCCGAGGTCGTCCGCTTCTCGCCCCGCCAATCGGACCTCCTCATCGTGGCGGGCACGGTGACTCACAAGCAGGCGGTGATCCTCCGGAGGATCCACGCCCAGATGGCGGAGCCGAAGTGGGTGATCGCGATGGGGGCCTGCGCGAGCGCCGGCGCCTTCTACGACAATTACTGCACGCTTCAAGGAATTGACCACGTGGTCCCCGTGGACCTCTACATCCCCGGCTGCGCGCCCCGCCCCGAGGCGGTCCTGCACGCGGTCACCGAGCTGCAGAAGAGGATCGACGCGGGGATCCCCCCGCGGTCGGAGCAGAAAGAAGGGAGCGCCTAGACTTGTCCTCTTCGCCGCCGCTCGACCTCGTTCGCCGGGGAATGGCCGGCAAGGCCCGGGAGGAGCCGAATCCGTTCGGGGAAGTCGTGTTCCGTGCGGCCCCCGAGGATCTCCGCTCCGTTCTCCGGTCGCTCCGGGACGATCACCGCTTCGACATGCTCCTCGACATCACCGCGATCGATTGTCTGGAACTTCCCTGCTCGAAGCCGCGCTTCGACGTGGTCTACATCCTCAGGCGTTCGGTCGGATCGAGCCGTGTGCGCATGCAGTGCCGCCCGCCGGACGAAGGTCTCGCGCTCGACACCGTGTCGGACCTCTGGAGCGGGGCGAACTGGGCGGAGCGAGAGGTCTACGATCAGTACGGGATCCGCTTTCGGAACCACCCGAATCTCAAGCGTATTTTGAACCATAAAGATTTTGTCGGCCACCCGCTCAGGAAGGACTACGACATCAAGAAGCAGCAGTGGCTTTCCGAGCCGGACGACCTGATGGACGAGATGGAGAAGCGCCGCGGCGAGGACCCTGAGGCGGAGGAGCGGGAATCGACTCTGCTCAACATCGGGCCCTCCCACCCGGCGATGCACGGAGCGCTCCGGGCGCTCGTCGACCTCGAGGGGGAGACGATCCGCCACGCCGTTCCCGAGATCGGCTACCTGCACCGCGGCTTCGAGAAGTCCGCGGAGAAGGGGACGTACACCCACGTGATCCCCTTCACGGACCGGCTGAACTACTGCAGCTCGGTGATGAACAACGTCGGGTACTGCCGGACGATCGAGAAGATGCTCGGGGTCGAGCCGACGCCGCGGACCCAGACGATCCGCGTCGTGCTTCTCGAGCTCGGCCGGATCATGGACCATCTCGTCTGCATCGCCGCGAACCTCGTCGACGTCGGGGCTCTCACGAACTACTGGTACCTCTTCAACGAAAGGGAGAGGATCTACGACGTGATCGAGGCGCTCTGCGGGGCGCGCCTCACCCACTGCTACGTCCGCATCGGGGGGCTCGCCCACGACCTCCACGACGGCTTTGAGGAGGGGGTGCGGGGAATCCTCCGCGAGCTCCCGAAGGCGCTCTCGGACGTGGAGCGGCTCGTCGCGCGTAACCGGATCTTCCTCGACCGTGTCGTCGGCGTCGGGGCGATCTCCGCGGAGGAGGCGGTCTCGCACGGCTTCACCGGGCCGTGCCTGCGCGCGTGCGGGGTGCCGGACGACCTCCGGAAGGACGAGCCGTACTACGGCTACGACTCGTACGACTGGGACGTGATCGTTGGGACGCGCGGCGACACCCACGATCGGATCTGGGTGCGCTTCGAGGAGATGCGCCAGTCGATGCGGATCGTCGAGCAGGCAATGAAGAAGATGCCGGGCGGGCCGGTGAACGCAGGCGACAAGCACGTCTCGCTCCCGCCCAAGGCGGAGGTGTACGGCAACATCGAGGCGCTGATGAACCACTTCATGATCATCATGGAGGGGATCAAGCCGCCGGCGGGCGAGTGCTACGGATCGATCGAGGCGGCCAACGGCGAGCTCGGCTTCTTCGTCGTGAGCGACGGGACGGGAAAGCCGTACAAGGTGAAGGTGCGCCCACCCTGCTTCTACGTCTTCTCCGCTTTTCCCCGGCTGACACAGGGCCGAATGATCCAGGACGCGATCGCGACCCTCGGGTCGCTGAACATCATCGCGGGGGAGTTGGACCGGTGACGGAGCCCCGGCCACGCTGGAGCGACGCGAGAACCGCGGAGATTGAGGAGCTCCGGAAGCGATACCCGACCGACCACGCGCTTCTCCTTCCCGTCCTCTGGATGGCGCAGCGCGACTTCGGTTGGATCTCGCCCGGTGCGATGGAGCTCGTCGCCGAGACGTGCCGCACGACCCCGGCCCATGTCTACTCGCTCGCCACCTTCTACACGATGTTCGAGCGGGAGAGGCCGATTCGCTATCACATTCAGGTGTGCAACAACCTCTCCTGCTCGCTCTGCGGTTCGGAGGGGATCCTCGCGCACCTCGAACAGCGTCTCGGAATCAAGGCGGGGGAGGCGACGGCGGACGGCCGGTTCCGCCTCTCCGCCGTCGAGTGTCTCGCCTCGTGCGGGACCGGCCCGGCGATGCAGGTGAACGACGCGTACCACGAGAAGCTGACGGCGGCGAAGGTGGACGCGCTCCTCGAGGAGTGGACGAAGTGACCGCGGAAACGACCCTCCTCAAGGCCCGTATGGGGAACCCCGAATCCCACACGCTCGCGGCGGCGCGAGCGGCCGGGGGGTATCGGGCGTCGGCGAAGGCGCTCGCGGCGGCCCCCGAGGAGGTCGTCGCGGCGGTCAAGGACTCCGGGCTCCGCGGGCGGGGCGGCGCCGGCTTCCCGACCGGCCTCAAGTGGACCTTTCTCCCCAAGAACCGGGACGTCACGTATCTCTGCGTGAACTCCGACGAGAGCGAGCCGGGGACGTTCAAGGACCGGCTGATCCTCGAGAGGGACCCTCATCTTCTGATCGAGGGGGTCGTGATCGCCTGCCACGCGATCCGCTCGGCGCACGCGTACCTTTACATCCGCGGCGAGTTCTGCCTGCCGCACGAGAGGATCCGCGCGGCGGTCGACGAGGCCTACGCGTCGGGGCTCCTCGGTCCGGACGCGGGCGGGCCGGGGAGGGCGATCGACCTCACGATCCACCGCGGAGCGGGCGCCTACATCTGCGGCGAGGAGACGGCTCTCCTCAACTCGGTCGAGGGGAAGAAGGGGCAGCCGCGCATGAAGCCTCCGTTCCCGACGAACGCCGGGCTCTTCGGGAAGCCGACGGTGATCAACAACGTCGAGACGCTCGCGAACCTCCCGTTCATCCTCGAGAGGGGGCCCGAGGCGTACCGGGCGATCGGGACGGAGAAGAGCCCGGGGACTCGGCTGATGAGCGTCTCGGGGCACGTCGAGAGGCCCGGCGTGTACGAGGTGGCGCACGGCGTGCCGATGCGCGGCCTCATCGAGGACCTCGCCGGCGGGGTCCGCGGGGGGAGGAGGCTCAAGGCGGTCATCCCCGGCGGCTCCTCGACCCCGGTCCTTACCGCCGAAGAGGCGTACGCGGTGAACGTCGACTTCGAATCGGTGCAGGCGGCCGGCTCGATGCTGGGCTCGGGCGGCTGCATCGTGATGGACGAGACGACCGACATGGTGTGGGCGCTCGACAAGCTCGCCCACTTCTACGCGCACGAGTCGTGCGGCCAGTGCACCCCCTGCCGCGAGGGCGCCGGCTGGATCGCGGAGATCGTGCACAAGATCGCCGCCGGGCGCGGGACGGCGGGGGACCTCGAGAAGCTCGAGAGCCTCTCCTCGCAGATCGTCGGGAACACGATCTACGTCTTCTCGGACGCCCTGGCGATGCCGGTGGTGAGCCATCTGAGGAAATTCCGGGCGGAGTTCGAGGCGCGCCTCGTCGATCGAGAGGCCGGCGCGCCGGCTTCGGCCTGAGGAAGGGGCATGGCGAAGATCACCCTGAACGGCGTCGAGCGCGAGGTTCCCGACGGGATCAACCTGATCGAGGCGGCCCTCCTCCACGGCGTTCGGATTCCCCACTACTGCTACCATCCGGGCCTCTCCCCCGAGGGGAACTGCCGGATGTGCGCGGTGGAGATCGAGGGGATTCCGAAGCTCCAGACCGCCTGCACGACGCTCGTCTCGGAGGGGATGGTCGTCCGCACCGATTCGGAGAAGGTGATCCGCGAGCGGACCGAGGTGATGGAGTTCCTTCTCCGGAACCACCCGATCGACTGCCCGATCTGCGACCAGGCGGGGGAGTGCGGGCTTCAGAAGTACTACATGGAGCACGGGCTTCATGACTCGCGCGTCGCGCTCGACGAGAAAATTCACAAGCGAAAGAAAATCGATCTCGGCCCGCTCGTCGTTCTCGACTCCGAGCGGTGCATCCTCTGCTCGCGATGCGTTCGCTTCTGCGACGAGGTCGCGGGGGCGAGGGAGCTCGTGATCGCGAACCGGGGCGGGCGCTCCGAGATCACGACCTTCCCCGGGCGGAAGCTCGAGAACCTCTACTCGGGGAACGTCGTCGACGTCTGTCCGGTCGGTGCGCTGACCAGCAAGGACTTCCGCTTCAAGGTGCGGGTCTGGTTTCTCAAGACCGCCGGCTCGATCTGCCCGGGCTGCGAGAGGGGCTGCAACATCTACATCGAGCAGTACCAGAACGAGGTGCAGCGGATCCGGCCGCGCCCGAACCTCGAGGTGAACCGGTGGTGGATCTGCGACGACGGACGTCTCGACTACAGGTGGATCAACGAGAACCGGCTCCTGCGCGCGGAAGGGGAGGGGGGAGCGCTCTCCGCCGAGAGGGCGGCCGCCGAGGCGGCGCGCCTCCTGATGGAGGCCCGTTCGGTTCTAATCGTCGCCTCCCCGCGTTCCTCCAACGAGAGCCTTTTTACCCTCAAGCGTTTTCGGGAAGCCGCGCTCCCGGGCGCGGCGCTTGCCGGAGGATCGTTCCGGAAGCCGTGGGAGGGGGACTCGATCCTGAAGCGCCCCGACCGGAACCCGAACCGGAAGGGGATGGAGATCCTCGGGCTGTCGGGGGATCTCGAGGGGGAGCTCAGGAAGGGGCCGGACTGCCTCCTCGTCGTGGAGAACGATCTCCTGGGCGACCGGCCCGATCTCGCGGATCTCCTGCGCGGGAAGAAGCTCGTCGTCCTCGCGTCGAACCGGGACGCGACCGCGGAGGCCGCTGCGCTCCGCGTTCCGGTCGCCACGTACGCGGAGAGCGAGGGGAGCTGGACGAACTTCGAAGGGCGGACGCAGGCGTTCCGCCCGGTTCTCCGGGCGGTGGGCGAGTCGCGCCCGCTCTTCCGCGTGCTTGAAGGGATCTCGCGCTCCCTCGGCGCGTCCCTCGCCTGGAGCGGCTTCGACGCCCTCCGCGAGGAGACGTTCGCCGCGGCGCCGGACCTCGGAAAGCCGTCGGGGCGGGCGGCGGGAGGGGCGCATGCTCGTTGAGATTCTCCTTCCCGTTCTCTTCGCCCTCGTCGCGGCGTTCCTCCCGCTCATGTTCGTTCCCCTTCTCGTTTGGGGGGAGCGGAAGGCGGCCGCGTTCATCCAGGACCGAACCGGGCCGAACCGGGCCGACGTTCTCGGCGTCCGTCTCGGCGGTCTCGTCCACCCGTTCGCCGACGTCGTCAAGCTCCTCACGAAGGAAGACTGCACCCCGGCGCGGGTGAGCCGCTTCTACTACCACCTCGGACCGTTCCTCGCCCTCTTCGTGTCGATGCTCCCCTTCGCGATCATCCCGCTCGCCGACTCCTTGAGCGTGGGGGGGCGCCTCGTCGAGATGCGGGCCGTCACGCTGAACGTCGGAATCCTCTTCGTCCTCGCGATCACCTCGTTCCACGTCTACGCGATCGTGCTCGGCGGATGGGGAGCGAACAACACCTACACGCTGATCGGGGGGATGCGGTCGGCCGCGCAGATGGTGAGCTACGAGCTCGCGATGGGCGTCTCCCTCATCGGCGTCCTCATGGTCTCCCAGACGCTCGACCTCGGGGAGATCGTCCGTCAGCAGGGCGGGCTCCTCTTTGGCTTCCTCCCCCGGTGGAACGTCTTCCTCCAGCCCCTCGGGTTCCTCCTCTTCCTCGTCGCGCTCTTCGCGGAGACGAACCGGAACCCGTTCGACCTGCCCGAGGGGGAGTCGGAGATCATCGGTTTCCACATCGAGTACTCGAGCATGCGCTTCGCGTTCTACTTCATGGGCGAGTACGTGGCGATGGTCGCGGGAAGCGCGGTCGTCGCGACACTCTACTTCGGCGGCTGGCAGGTCC
>JBDRFQ010000242.1:0-7964 GCA_043818685.1 Candidatus Eiseniibacteriota bacterium | reverse complement strand
GGCTCGTCCTCACGAACGCGATCTACTTCAAGGGGAAATAGGCGAGCCAGTTCGACCCGAAAGAGACGACCGACGCGCCCTTCCGGCTGAGCGGGGGGAGCACGGTCAGCGTTCCCACGATGACCCAGACCGAGATGTTTGGCTACGCGCGCTCGGGGGATGTCTCAATCCTCGAGATGAAGTATGTGGGCGAGGACCTCTCGATGTTCATCTTTCTGCCCGACTCGACGGACGGCCTCGCGGAGCTCGAGTCGGGCCTGACGCACGAGACGCTGACCTCCGGGATCTCCGCGGTACGCGAGAGGAAGGTGATCGTTGACCTCCCGCGCTTCGAGTTCACCGTGTCGTTCGGGCTCGGCGAGGTGCTCGCGGCCATGGGGATGCCCTCGGCGTTCAACCCGGAGACGGCCGACTTCTCGGGCATGACCGGGACGCAGGACCTCTTCATCCACGCGGTGTTCCACAGGGCGTTCGTGAAGACGAACGAGGAGGGAACCGAGGCGGCGGCCGCGACGGCGGTGACCATGGAGGTAACGAGCCTCCCCGACTACCCGGTTTTCCGGGCGGACCACCCCTTCCTCTTCCTAATCCGGGACAATGTGACCGGAGCGATCCTCTTCATGGGAAGGGTGGGGGATCCGCTCTCGACGGAATAATCGACCGAAAATCAACGAGTTGGCTCTCCCGACCCGATGGCCGTCGGCCCGAAGGGGTCGCGGGCCGGGATAAATAATTGGCGGCGAATGCAATGAAGCCCCCGTCCGGATAAATATTCTCCTTGGATTATTTGATTGGCGGGCTCGATGATGCGGCAGGAAACGATCGCTCCGTTCGCCTTGTCGAGCGGTCTCGAGCCGGCTACACTCCCCCTTGGACAGGGGGAACCCAATGAACCGAGAACAGGAGGCAGGGGGGCACGCCTCCCATGAGGCTTCTCATCCCGAGGCGATCAAGCCGACGCCCGGGGAGACCGAAAAGGTGGCCATGGGCGGTCCACTCCTCACGGTCTCGCGCGACTTCCTGAGCGGCGGCGGAACGGTCGCGAACAAGCTCGCCGCGAAGCTCGGGTGGAATCTCTACGACCGGGAGCTGATCGAGTCGCTCGCGGCCGACGTCAAGGTCGGCTGCCGCACGATCGAGGAGATGGACGAGAACGTCTTCCAGTACGTCCAGAAGTGGGCGAGCGAGGTCTTTCTTCCCGCCTACGGGGGGCAGGCGGCCTACATGAAGGCGCTGATCCGAGTCCTCCTCTCGATCGTCAAGGAGGGGAACGCGATCGTGGTCGGACGGGGCGCGCACGTTCTCATCCTCCCACACAGACGGCTCGCCGTGAGGCTCATCGCGCCTCTCCCCATTCGGGTCGAGAACTACGTCCGGCGCTTCGGGGCCACGCGGGAGGAAGCCCAGGAGCGCATCGTCGCAGAGGACAGGCGCCGGAAGGAGTTCCTGAGCCGCAACTTCCAGACGGACATCGACGATCCCCTGGGCTACGACCTCGTGGTCAACACCGCCGACATGGACCCCAACACCATCCAGCAGGTGATTCAGGCCGCTCTCCGGTCGCGCTTCGACCTCACCGAGTCGACTCTCGCCCGCATCCACCCGGAGGTGGACCGGGACGCCTGAGGGCTTGGGCGACGCGCAACTAGGCTTTAGAGAACAAGATAGAAGCAATCCCTCCTCTAGGACCATCAGCCCCAATCAAATTCATCGCGAATTATCTGTTGGTCCCAAAGGCGCCGCCCCCGACCTGCGCAAAGCGTTCCGCAGCCGAAATATTCCTCTTGGCGAATATCGTCGGGCTCCAGGAGTGCCACCCTCCTCCCGCCCCAAGATCCCTTCCCGATTGAGTCCGCTCCACGGGCAGGGTCTCCGGAACCGAATCCCCGGGGATTCCCACAGGGGAATTGGGTATTCTGTTCCCGAAACCCGAGGCCGGGCGCGTCGCGCCGGCGAACGACGGGGTGGGGTGCCGTGACTTCCCGGGCGCTTGTGAATGAGCAGGGCGTCTTCCTCTCCTACGCGAACGCCGACCGGACGTACGCCAAGCTGATCGCGCGCGACCTGAGCACCCGCGGGATCGACGTCTGGTACGACGAGTGGTCGTCGCGTGTCGGCCGGGCCGTCGACTCGATGCTCTCGCAGGCGGTCGGTTCGATGGGTTGGTTCGTCGTGCTCGTCAGCCGTGCCTCTCTCGCCTCGCGATGGGTCGGGCACGAAATCGACTGCGCGCGCCGACTGAGCCGGGAATCGGGGAAGCCGACGATCCTTCCGGCCGCCGTCGAAGACACCGAGCTTCCCGCTTGGGTCACGAACACGGTCTTCGCCGATTTTCGGGCGGACTACCGGGACGGCTTCGAGCGCCTCTTCGAACGCATCGCCGAGCTGGAGGTGAGGGACGAGTATCAGGGCTTCCAGCAGCTCGACATCGACCGCTCGAGGGCGGGCCTGCTCTTCCGGCAGGGTCGATATGAGGAGGCCCGAAAGCTCTACGAGGACTGCCTTCGCCGCTTCGAGATCGCGCGAGCCTACATCCAGCTCAACCTCGGCGCAGTCGCCTTCAACCAGAACCGGTTCGACGAGAGCCTCGCTCTGACGCGGGAGGCCCACGACGCGTTCGTGGGAAAGGGGGACCTGCGGGCAGAAACGCGCGCGCTCCAATACCTGGCCCATCACCACGGGCTGCTGGGGGACCACGACAAGGCCGAGCAGATGCTGAAACAGCTGCTGGTAAGAACGCAGGGAAGGACTCTCTACTGGTGGAACGTGATGCGCCTCGGCATGCTTCAGATCGAACGCCGGACGCACGAAGAGGCCTGGCGGACGCTCGAGGGGGCCCTCGAGGCGTTTCGGAAGAAGAACGAACGCTTCGGGATGAGCGCGGTCAAGTACTACATGGCCCGCATCCGCATCGCGGAGCGGAAGACGGACGAGGCGTTGCGTCTGCTCGACGAGGCGATGCCCTACAGCCGGGAAACCGAAGATCCGAAAGGAGTCACCACCACGCTCGTCCGGTACGCCGAGTGCGCGCTTCTCGAGGGGGATTTCGCTGCGGCGAGCCGCCGTCTGCGGGAGATGCGCGAATGGCTGGAGCGGGTGCCCGACGGGAACGTGGTTCTCGAGGCACAGCGAATCGCCGAGACGGCGGACGACCGACTCTGCCCCGAGGAGTCGCTGGCGGAGTGGCGCGGGGCCAAGGAGTGGCTTGCCGCGGTCGCCTCGAAGCACGTCGACCTGAGGCGCCGCCGCGAGGCGCTAAAGATCGGCGACTGCAGCACGTTCATCGAAGGCGTTTAGCTGCCGCGGCCCCGCGCAGGCGGGGCTTTCGGAAAGGACGAACTATGACGCGAAGGCAGATCGTGCTCCTCGCCGCGGTCTTTCTCGTCCTCTCCTGCGGCGCCAAGACCGAGACCCGCGAGGAGCTCTCCGAGGACGGAAAGACGAAGGTCCGCTGGGAGGAGAAGCAGAGCCGGTTCGGGGACTGGGTGCGGCACGGCAAGTACGCCGAGTGGGACACGAACGGGACGAAGCGCGTGGAGGGGAGGTACGCCGACGGCCAGCCGCACGGGCGTTGGATCCGGTACTCCCCCTCGGGCTCCAGGGAAGAAGAGACGAGATACGAGCGCGGGGTCTTTCAGGGCGAGTACGTGCAGTGGTTCGCCGACACCGGAGTCATGAAGCGCCGCGTGAGGTTCCTCGACGGGAGGATGCACGGCCGCTACGAGGAACGGCATCCGAACGGAGAGACCGCCCAGTACGGGGAGTTCGTCGAGGGAAGGCCGGCCGGGCCCTTCACACAGTACTACCCGACCGGTGAAAAGAGGCGCCGCGGCGAGTACGGCGAGCCGTTCAAGGAGGAGGGGGAGTGGGTGACGTGGAACATGGACGGCAGCGAGAGCGACCGCTGGCTCTGGAAGAGCGGGAGGCCCGTGACGAGGCTCCGGTAGCCGCTCTCGCGCCCTCCTCCCGGACCTCTCCCGGTCTTCGGGAGCCGAAACCTCAGGGCAAGGAGCTTCCTTCTCCTAGAACACTACGCGGTCAGAACACCCTGTGTTCTTCGGGGCCGACCACCGCGGTCTCCGTTCCCGCGGGGATGAAGCGTGACGGAGAGCTCGCGATCGCGCCGTCGCGCCGGGCGCTTACTTCGTCCGTCTCCGCTCGGAGTCCGGATGGGCGGCGGGGAGAAAGGTCGCGCTGATCAGGTAGGGACCCCGGGGAGTTCTGCCGGGGGGGGTCTTCCGAGGACGTCGCCGCGCTGCCGGCGTTGAGTCGCGGAGCGGGCAACTGCGTTTCCGTTGACCCGAGAAACTCCGTGCACGCAGCTACCTGCCCATTTCATTCCAACCGACATTTCCTGCAACCGAATCGCGCGGCGACCCGTAGAGTACGGTGACGGGAGGGTCGCCGGGCGGCCCTCCCCGAGCGCGCCGACATCAGCGGACCCTGGGACATAGAAGACAGGGCAGCCGAAATCAGGTCTTTCGAATGGGCCGCGAACAGAATCGGAGGTGTGCACATGAAGGCCTTTCTGCGGACTTTCTTCGCGATGTTCCTGTCGCTCGTCGCCCTCCTCCTTCTCGTCGTCGTGATCGTGGTTGTGGCGGTCGGCCGCGACGGCGTCAAGGTCGAGGACCACTCCTATCTGGTCATCGATCTCCACGGGGAGATCACCGAGTTCGACCCGCCGCAGGGGGCCATCGGCTCGATCATCGGCGACGACCCCCTCACTCTCCAGCGGGTTCTCGACGGGGTGGAGATGGCGGCCGTCGACGAGCGGATCGACGGAATCATCCTGAAGTTCTCGGACAGCAACGGCCTCGGCGGCGCCATGATCGAGGAGATCCGCGCCGCGGTCCGCGCGTTTCGAGAATCGGGGAAGCCCGTGTACGGCTACGGCGACTCGATTGACCGGAGGACGTACCTTCTCGCGTCGGCGTGCGATTCCATCTACATGCCTCCGGCCGCCTACATCAGCTTCCTCGGCCTGGCGAGCACGAGCACTCACTACCGGGGAACGCTCGAGAAGCTCGGCATCAACCCCCAGCTCCACCAGATCAAGGACTACAAGAGCGCCGCGGAGATCCTCACGCGGAAGGATCTCTCTCCCGCCGCCCGTGAGAACCGCGAGTGGCTGATCGAGGAGTACTGGGAGGCTCTGATGGCATCCATCGGCGAGGATCGCGGCCTCGGGCGCGGCGACATCGAGACCCTCATGGAGCACGCGCTCTTCACGGCGGAGGAGGCGGTCGAGGAGGGCCTCATCGATCGATCGCTCTACTGGGACGAGCTCGAGAAGATGCTGAAGGGAGAAGGCGCGGAGGAGCTGAAGACCGTCTCCCTCGAGGACTACTCGGAGATCGATCGCGAGGACCTCGGCTTCAAGGGAAAGAAGAAGATCGCCGTCGTCCACGCGCAGGGGATGATCGGTGGGAGAAAGAGCAAGGTCGATCCTCTTCTCGGTATTCTGATGGGCCACGAGTCGGTCGGCGACGATCTCCGCGAGGCGCGCGAGGACGAGGACGTCGAGGCGATCGTCTTCCGGGTGGACAGCCCGGGCGGAGACGCACTCACGAGCGACCTCATCTGCCGGGAGGTCGAGGTGACCGCTGAAGCCAAGCCCGTGGTCGTCTCGATGGTCGATGTGGCCGGTTCCGGCGGCTACTACATCTCGTACCGGGCGGACAGGATCGTCGCCGATCCGCTCACCCTCACCGGTTCGATCGGATCGATCAGCGGCAAGCTCAACGTGAAGGGCCTTCACGACAAGCTCGGCATCACGCACGACTTCGTGGAGAAGGGGCCCATGGGCCTCCTCTACTCGAACCAGAGGGACTTCACCGAGGAGGAGTGGGGCCGGTACACCGAGAATCACTGGAGCGGCTTCAACCGGTGGCTCGCGGATGTTGCCGAGCATCGGAAGATGACCTTCGAGAAGGCGGAGAAGCTCGCGCACGGCCGCGTATGGACCGGGGCGCAGGCGAAGGCGAACGGCCTCATCGACGAGACCGGCGGGCTCGGGCGCGCGATCGAGATCGCCAGGGAGCTCGCCGAGATTCCGGCGGACGAGAAGGTGACCCTCGTCCACTACCCGAAGGAGAAGAACCTGGTCGAGTCGATCCTCGAGGGGAAGCTCGACCTTTCGCTGGCGCTCCGATGGGCGGTTTACCGTTTGATCCGACAGGAGCTGTCGGAGACATGGAGCCTGCTCACGGAAGGGCGGCTCGACATGCTCGATCCGGTGGACATTCGTTAGGCACTCCGGGTTCCCAGAGACGCCGTGCTCAATTGAGCGAGGGGAGCACGCTGATGCCGTGAGATCGCCGGCCCGCCGGGATTCGCTGCCTTCATGCCGCGGGGATTCCGGGCGAAGAACGCCGGAGACGCGCCCGAACCGGACGCCCCCGCGGCAGCAACGGAGCTGTCCGAATTCTCAACGGCTCTTCACCGCCCCGGTTCCACGGCCGGTGCGGCTGCCCGTCGAATAGGAGCCGAAAGTCCTGGTTAGAAGATGAGATTGCGTCCCTTAGATTCGTCTCTGAATTCCTCGAGTATCTCTCCTGTTTCTCGTGTCCCTAAATTTCCTTGACGACAAGAACAAATTGTAGTAGCATGACACGGGCTCGTAACCGATCCAGCATTCTGAGCGACAGCGGCACCGCATCCAAGACGCTCTCCACGCGTGTGTTGCGTTTGGCGAGATCCGGACTCCTGTTTGGTTTTCGCGGGCTGTTGCATCAGAATCGGGCGAGGGTGCCCAGAAGAAGGCCGAGCTGACGAGGGCCAACCGGCTCGGCCAGGGGCATCGGACGGATCTCAGACGACCACCGAAATCTCAACCGTTAAATGCGGGGAGGGAGCGATTGCCTCGGTTCCCGGAAGAAAGAGCCGAGTCGGATCTCGCATCCCCACCTGGATCTCGGCCCCACCATACTCGCAAGAGAACCGTAGAACGTCCTTCGCACGGACTCCCGGGCACGACCCCCGCTACGACCAAGAAGGGCCGGCGGTGCAGCACGCCCCCCCGCTCTCTCGTGCAGCGAATCCTGTCCGTTGTGCCATGCACGATGGAGGCCCCTCCTCCCGTCGATTCCACGCATCCGGAACTTGTCTCACGAAGAAGGGTTCGGTCTTTTGCTCCACCGCACACCAGGAGGTGCCTTACGAACCACGATGCCGATTCCTTTCCTCACTACAACCCGGGAGGTGCCGAACGAGCCAATGAGGTCCCTCGATTTCTCGCTGCCAGTAGTGCAGGGCCTCGCGATTCGAGACAACCCTCTTTTTCACTCCCACTGATCAGGAGGTGCAGACATGTCAAGTCTCAGACAGGTTTCTTCCCTCGCTGCCGTTTTCGCCTTTCTCTTCCTTCTCGCCCCGCCTGCATCCGCTGAGCAGGCGACCATCGCGCAAATGACGCAGGTATGCGAGAACTGGCTGGCGTACGTTGTTCACGGAAGCGGAAGCTGGGCCGGCTCCACCGATCCGAGCATCGCTGAGGCGTCGCCGATCATGTCGAACGGGACTGTTCTCGCCCAGTACTTCTCCATCTCGCCGAAGGGCTATGTCGTCGTGCCCGTTCTCATGGAGCTCCCTCCTGTCAAGGCGTATTCGGAGGAGTACCAGCTGGATTTCACTCAGGAAGTCGGCTATCCTCAGCTGCTCCGCGAGGTGCTGGAGTCAAGGATCCAGTTCTTCATAGAAACCTACGGAAGCCTCGACGCGATCCAGCCCCCCACGGGCGATGTACTCTTCGGCCGTGAACACAGGCAGGAATGGGATCGCTACGCGGTCGACTCGGAGAGGTTCCTGGACGAGCTCGGCCAGGGAAGACAGCCCACGCGAACCACGGTCGGCCCTCTGCTGACATCGTCATGGGACCAGGGTCCTCCCTACAACATGTTCTGTCCGACGGGTGACGGCGGCCAAACTGTCGTCGGGTGTGTCGCGACGGCTGCGGCTCAGAT
>JBDRFQ010000241.1:0-2078 GCA_043818685.1 Candidatus Eiseniibacteriota bacterium | reverse complement strand
GTGACGCGCGGGTCCTGTCGGCCACAGCCCGCTCGTGCGCCCGCCAGTCGCACCTTCGTGCTTTGGTGGCCGCGCCCGAGCGGGCGCCCGTGGCCGCCACCCGCGCGTGGTTACGTCGGTGGACGACGTGTCCTCCCCTCGTCGATGTCTTCCGAAACCTCCCAGGAGCGAGGCGTGCCCCGAGGGGGAGGTCGGCCCGCCGAGCGAGAGGAACGCGCCTCGCCCACGCTCGTTTCCACTCCTCCATTGATAGACGACAAAAAGCCCGGCGGGCGTTCCGCCGGGCCGTTCGGTTGTCGTTCGTGCCTTGCGGGCTACAAGGCCGGCGTGCAGTCGATGTCGTTCCGATCCGAGTCCCAGCACGCCTCCTCGCCGTTGTTGTAGTCGGATACCATCAGGCTCCCGGCGCCGGTCTCCGTGTCCCAGCGGATGAACCACTCCTCCCCCTCGGACGCGTCGCTGAAGTCGATCGACCGGTCTTGGCCGTCTTCCCGGTACGAGATGCGGTCGTCGGGATTCGTGTACAGGTCGGTGAACGAGACGTACTTCGACGTCAGAGTGTGCTCCCAGTCGATGCGCGCGACCATCGGATCGCCCGGCTTGTTGAAGTCGTAGAACTGCCAGAATCCTTCCTGGCCCCACGATCTCGTCTCCCCCTCGAACCAGAGCTCGTTGTCGAGCCCGAGGTGGAGCGCGGTGATCCGGAGCTCCCAGAGGGCGCCCCCGCCCTCCGGCTCGCCGCGGAGCCGGATCTGCGCCTCGCGCGTCCCGTACACGTGGGTGTACACCCAGAGCCACGAGCCGTCCGGCTGACGGGTCGGCACCGTGTGCAGCGCGAGGGCGAACGCGGCCACGGGGGGCGTTATCACGATGTCGGTCACGGTCTTGATGACCGCAACGCGGATCGCGGCGTTCAGAAAGTTCAGCTGCGAAGCTTCGATCGCGTCCTTCGAGGGGGAGTTGAAGAAGTTGTAGTCGAAGCTGAAGTAGGACGTGTCGGGAAGGGTCGGCGCTTCCGCGGCCGGGGCCGTCGGGGACTCCTCCGACACGCACCCTCCGGCGAGGAAGAGAAGGAGGAGGGCGAGGGAAGCGGCGCTGGTTCCTTTTCCGGTCCGGGTCTTCATGGTTCGGCTCCTTTCCTCGAGGCTTCGGTCCACCCCGTCCGTGGTCCCCTTGGGAAGAGACTTCGTTTCGCCTCCTGCCGGGTGATGGTCGCAACCGGCATGCCAGGGCCGGACGAGAGACCTTCCGGCTCGCATTCTATTGCAAATCAATAGTTTAGGCGTTGCGCTCGGCGCCGGCGCCCTCCCTCTTGGATGTGGTGTTTCTTCACAGGTCCGGAGCGAGGCTTCACGCCGGGCCGCGGAGCCCCGCGTGGAGACCGTGCCGGGCGGCCCGGATCGTTGCGTCACTCTCCGGAATCTGTGGCACGGGCGCGGCCCCGCCGGCCCGACCCCCTCCGGCGACTGCTGCGGCCCTCCTGCTCAGCGGGCTTGAGCCGGGCCCCCTCCTTGCGCTAGAATTGAAAACAGTCCACTCCCTCACTGTCGCGCGTACCGAACCCTAGCCCTCCCGGGGCTGAAAGGAGATCGAGATGCGACTTGCCACTGTCCTCACGTCCGCCCTCCTCGCGTTCTCTGTTCTCGCCGTCCAAGCGGGGACGCTCCACCCGATGCTCGAAGCTCGGTTGGGGGTCATCCGCGACGGGGAGCCGGTCAGCGTGATCGTCCACATGACCGAGCAGGCTCCGATCGCCGAGCTGAACGCTGAGCTCAAGGCGGAGCGCTCGACGCGGGCCGAGAGGCACCGGCGAGTGGTGGAAGCGCTCAAGACCGCCGCGCTGAGCCAGGAAACCCTCACCGAGCACCTCGAATCCTCGAAAGGGCTCGGCGGGGTGATCGGCTACACGCCCTACTGGATCTCGAACCTCCTCGTCGTGTACGGCACCAAGGACGCGATTTATGAGATCGCCGCTCGCGGCGACGTGGACTTTGTGGAGCCGAACTTCACCGTGAGCCTCATCGAGCCTGTGGGAGAGCGGCTTGATGAGTCGGACGAGGAAGCGCAGGCCCTCCGCG
>JBDRFQ010000240.1:0-8692 GCA_043818685.1 Candidatus Eiseniibacteriota bacterium | reverse complement strand
GCGACTACGTGCAGTGGGATCCGATCGAGCTTCTCTACCTGCACGACTGGAACGTGATCCGGGTCGATGAGGGGAGGGACTTCCAGCACGTTTTCGCAGCGCAGAGGAAGGCGCTCATCCTCGACACCGGGCAGCCGACCGCGATCGTCTACCGCACGGAGAAGGGATGGAACTACGGCATCAAGGGGCGTGCGTCGCACGGGGCGGGCCACGCGCTCTGTTCCGACGGGTTCTACGCGGCGCTCGATCAGCTTCGCCCGGTCATCGAGCCGAAGCTCCCGCAGTGCTGCGGCGACGAGCAGCGCTGCAAGGGGCCGGACGCCCGCGCCGTGATGGAGGAATGCTTCTGGGAGGCTCTCCAGATGATCCGGAAGGCGCTGGAGACGAACGGCGAGATGGTCGAGGTGCTCGCCGGGCGGCTGATCGAGGCGCGCGGGCGTCTGAACCGTCTCTCTCGCCACCCCCGCAAGGGCGCCCCGAGCGTCGAGAAGGTCTTCCGGATCGCCTCCGAGTCGGTGAAGAAGGCCCCCGGGGAGCTGGCGCTGAAGCCGGGCGCGGTGACCACGCTCCGGAACGAGCTCGGGCGCGCGCTCGGCTACTATAATGAGGAAAGCGGCGGGGCACTTCTCGCGGCCGCGGCGGATCTCCTCGGATCGACCAGCATCAACCTCACGAACGACGGATTCCCCGGCGGGTACTACCACGCGGCGTCGAACCCGGACGCGCGTCTCCTCTCGATCGGCGGAATCTGCGAGGACGCGATGTCGGGGATCATGGGAGGCCTCTCGACCTACGGGCGGCACGTCGGCGTATGCTCCTCCTACGGCGCGTTCCTCGCGCCGCTGGGGCACATCGCGGCGCGGCTGCACGCGATCGGGAACCAGGCGCGGAGAGAGCTCTCCAAAGAGCCGCACAAGCCGATGGTCCTGACCTGCGCTCACGCCGGCCTGAAGACCGGCGAGGACGGTCCGACACACGCGGATCCGCAGGCGCTCCAGCTCCTTCAGGAGAACTTCCCCGCCGGGACGGTCGTCACCCTCACGCCTTGGGATCCGGCCGAGGTGTGGCCCCTTCTTGCCGCCGCGTTCGCGAACAGGCCCGCCGTGATCGCTCCGTTCGTGACGCGCCCGAACGAGACGGTGCCCGACCGCGCCGCGCTCCGGCTCGCGCCGGCGGCGGACGCGGCGAAGGGCGTCTACCTCCTCCGCGCCGCGAAGAAGAAGGGGGCGCCGACGGTCGTCCTGCAGGAGAGCGGGGTCACGTGCGCGTTCGTCGAGGAGGCGCTTCCGCTTCTCGACAAGGCGGGGATCGACCTCAACGTCTACTACGTCGCGAGCGCGGAGCTCTTCGACATGCTCCCCGAGAAGGAGCGGGAGAAGATTTTCCCCGAGGAGGCCGCGCGCGGGGCGATGGGGATCACCGGATTCACGCTTCCCACGCTCTACCGCTGGGTCGTGTCGGAGCGCGGCCGGAAGCACAGCCTGCATCCGTTCAAGAAGGGCCACTTCCTCGGGAGCGGGCAGGCGGACATGGTGCTGAAGGAGGCGGGCCTCGACGGAAAGAGCCAGTTCGAGGCGATCAAGCACTATGTCGGCTAGGCCGACCTGTCGGTTTGTTAGTGCATGAACGATCCGGCCCGGGTCTCGTCGGGAGGCCCGGGCCTTCCGTTCCCTCGCGGGAGGGTTCGGGATGAGAGGGCTCCCGTCCGCAGGAGAGGGGACGGGATGTGGTACCTTCGGGCGAGGGGAATGCGTCCGCCGGGCCGGCGGCCCGGAGAGAGGGGCCGAGGGATGAGCGTGGGTCTTCGGGAACACGAGTCGGCTCTGGCGGCGATCGCCGCCTTGGGGGTCTCCGAAGTCCCTCCGCCGGAGGCGTCGCTCCGCCTTCTTCGCGCGGTCGAGAGCGTGATTGCCTCTGGCGGCGCGGCCGAGGCCGACGCGGCGTTCTGGCACGAGTACCTCGACCGGACTCGCCGCTCTCCCTTCCTTCGAAGCCTCCCCGACCGCGCGCACCGCGTCCGGTGGGCGGAAACGACCGCGGCGGCGATCGAGGCCTCGGGATACACGCTGGAGATCCTGCTCGAGCAGCGCCTCCGCGCACACCCGGACCGGCCGCTCTTTCAGGAGGGGAGCGTCGGCGAGCCGAGGCGGTGGACCTACGCGCAGGTCGCCCGCCGCGTGCGCGCGTACGCCGCCGCGTTTCTCGGTATCGCGGGCGGCTCTCCGCGCGTCGCGATCCTCGCCGAGAACTGCGTCGAGGGAGCCTGCTCGGACCTCGCCTGCCTGATTCACGACATCCTCGTCACGCCCCTCGATCCGCACATGAACGCGGAGACAATCGCTTGGGTCTTCAACGAGCTCGGCGTGAACCTCGTCGTGACGGACACGGAGGAGCGCCGGTCGCGCCTTCAGGAGATCCGGACCTCGGTGCGCCGCCCGTTCACGATCCTCCTCCTCGACAGCGAGGCGAAGCCGTCGGACGAGGGCGAGGCGGTGCTCGAGGACCGCGCGTCTCGTCTCGCGAGGGGTGAGATCGAACGGCTGCTTGCCGCGCGCGCGCGTCTCGGGCTTCGCGAGACGGCGACCGTGATGTTCACCTCCGGATCGACCGGCATGCCGAAGGGGGTCGTTTTCAGCCGGCTCAACCTGATCTCGAAGCGCTTCGCGCGCGCCGCGGCCCTTTCGGCGGTGGGGGAGGAGGAGGTGCTGTTCTGCTACCTGCCGCTCTTTCACACGTTCGGCCGCTACCTCGAGATGACGGGGATGCTCTTCTGGGGAGGAACGTACGTCTTCGCTGGGAACCCTTCGAAGGAGACGCTGCTCGCGGGGCTTCAGGAAGTCCGCCCGAGCGGTCTCATCGGGATTCCGCGGCGCTGGATGCAGATTCGCGAGCAGGTTCTCGAGGTCGCGGGCGACCGCTCTCCCACGGAAGAGCAGTTCCGCGAGGTCGCGGGCGACCGGCTCCGCTGGGGGCTCTCCGCGGCCGGCTTTCTCGATCCGAAGGTCTTTCGCTTCTTCCAGCGGATGGGGGTCGATCTCTGCAGCGGCTTCGGCATGACCGAGGGGACCGGAGGGCTCACGATGACCCCGCCCGGCGAGTACGAGGACAACACGGTCGGCCTCCCGCTTCCCCTCGTCGAGACGCGCCTCAGCGAGGAAGGTGAGCTTCAGGTCGCGGGCCCGTACATCGCCTCGTACCTCGACGAGCCCGCGCCGGAGCCCGGCGAAAAGAGGTGGCTCGGGACCGGCGACATCTTCCGCGAGCGTCCGAGCGGGTATTTCGAGATCGTCGATCGCATCAAGGACATCTATAAGAACAGCCGCGGGCAGACGGTGGCGCCGCGGCGCGTCGAGTCGAAGTTCTCCGAGGTCCCGGGCATCAAGAGCACGTTTCTCGTCGGTGACGGGCGCGACTTCAACGTGCTCCTCATCGTGCAGGACGAGGAGGATCCGGTCCTCCGGGCGGTCTCGGACCCGGAGAAGCGCCGCGAGTACTTCGATCAGATCGTGACCGCCGCTAACCGCGATCTCGCCGTGTACGAGCGGGTCGTGAACTTCGCCGTGATCGGGCGGGACTTCGACGAGGAGCACGGCGAGCTGACGGCCAAGCGGTCGTTCAAGCGCAAAGCGATCGAGTCGAACTTCGCCGGCGTGATCCAAGAGCTCTACCGGAGCGATTCGGTTCTTCTCGAGGCGAGGGGAGTGAGGGTCAGGATTCCGCGCTGGTTCTACAGGGACCTCGGGATACTCGAGACGGACATCGTCGCGGTGAGCACCGGTCTCGTGAACCGCGTGAGCCGCATGGCGCTCTCCCTCGCCGCGCCGGAGGACTCTTCGGGCGTCCGTGTGGGCGATCTCGAGTACACCGTCCCGGGCGGCCCGATCGACCTCGGGCTCTTCGCGCGGCAGCCCGCGCTCTGGACCGGCAATCCCTCTCTCATCGCCTTCTGCCCGTGCAAGGAGGGATGGGACCTCTCGCTCGGCGAGGTCTCCCCGCAGGTTCTTCTTCCGTGGAGGAAGGCGGGCGACGAGACGGAGGATCCGACGCGCGACCTCCCGCGCGTTCGGGGGCGCCGGCTCGCCGAGATCAACCGTCTCTCGGTGCTCGCGCTCTTCGCCAAGCCGAGAGAGGCGCGCGATGCGGTGCGCCGGCTCGGCGAGCATCTCGGCGCGATCGATCTTCAGGTGGGCAACGTGATCCGGCGACGGCTCGAGGCGCTCGCGCGTCACCCGGACACCGACGTCCGCTGTCACGCGTACCGCATTCTGCTTCTCGACGAACCGATGCCGGACTACGGAAAGCTGCTCCCGTCGTTCATCGTCTCCGGTCTCCCGTTCCTGAACGAAGAGAGCATGGAGGAGATCGCGAAGGCGAAGATCGACCGCCGCCGCCTCGAGGCACTTCGGATGAGGCTGCTCAGCTACCGGAACCAGCTCGAGTGGCCCGCGACGCCCGCGGTGCGCGCCCAGTTCGAGCGGCTCTTCGCGCTCCTCGGCAACTTCGCGCGGTACCATCCCGAGAACTATGCGGCGGTGCGGTCGGAGCTCGTCGCCTGGATCCAGCACAAGAGCGAGCCGGACCTTTCGCACGCCGCGGAGCTCGTGTTCACGCAGCTCGCGGACTGGCACCAGAAGAAGCTCACGGTCGAGGCGAGGGAGGAGGGGCACGAGAAGTGGGAGGGGAAGATCGTCCTCGAGGACGGTCTGTCGAGCTCCGAGGTAAGGCACCTCGAGAGCGTGCTCGTGGGGACGACGTTCCTGAAGGAGTCGGTGGCGCTCGCCTTCGAGGCGGAAACCTTCGACATCCGGCGGGTGCCGCCGGGAGGGATCTGGGTCTCCCGGGTCCATTCGCTGCACGATCATCGTCTCTACCGCATGAGCATCAACACGGTCGACGAGAAGCACTACGATCTCCTCCTGCTTCTACGGCCGGACCTCGACATGGCCGTCGTTCACGAGACGAACTTCTGGATGATCGCGATCCGGGGATATCCGCACGGCACGCCCGCGGTGCCGCGCTTCGGCATCTGCCGGCCGGAGCTCGGCGCGATCTCCCTCGCGTTCGTGAGCGACCTGACCGTTTGGGAGAGGGTCCGCGAGGAGGCCGAGACCTCCAGGGTCCATGCCTCCTGCGAGAGCTGGCGGAACCTCTTCGTGCGCGGGATGGCTGCGTTCTTCACCGGGTGGCGGAACAGCGGGCACCGGATCGTTCCAGGCGCGGTGAACCCGAAGAACGTTGCGGTTTCGGAGCCGGACTTCCGAGAGGGCGCGGTCGTCCTCTCGCTCGCCGGATGGAAGCCCTACCGGAGCCCGGTCGATCTCTTCGGACCGATGCTGCGGAACTTCTTCCGGCAGATCAGGCA
Organism: Candidatus Eiseniibacteriota bacterium; assembly: GCA_043818685.1. GTDB lineage: Bacteria > Orphanbacterota > Orphanbacteria > Orphanbacterales > Orphanbacteraceae > VGIW01. Next base: position 3,330 of record JBDRFQ010000240.1, on the reverse strand, counting down.
TCACTATCCTCGCTGCCGCCAGGGGCTCGACGCCGGATGGATCTTCGACGCGTGCGTCGAGGGGATCGGTCCGGAGGAGGGACGGCGCTTCCTCGAGGACCTGCGCGCGAGGATCGGCGTGGAGGAGATCCCGGGCGACACGGAGCGCTTGGCGCGGTCGCTGGACGAGTTCCTCGACCGCCTCGGCCGCGAGTACTACTCGCCCGTCCCGCTCCGGTGCGCGATCGATCGCTACAAGGCCTGGGAGCTGGTCAATCCGGACGCGACCTGGAGCGCGCGGGACCAGATCGTGCGCGAGCTCTTCCGCCTCTATCGTCTCGGGCGTTTCGGGCCGCTGGCCCGCTATACCCTTTATCGTGAAACGATCTTCAGGGCGGCGGGCCCGGGCGTGCTCCAGCCTTTCGACCGCCTTCTCGCGCGCATGTTCCGGAATCCCGGGGAGCGCCCGACCCGGATGGTCGAGCTCTCTGACCTCCAGGCGGCCCTCGCGGGGGAGGAGGAGCAGCGGGCCGTGTTCGGGGGTCTCGTGTTCCCGCAGGCGCGCGCGGCGGTTGAGATCGTCGCCTTCGGGGAGCTCGAGCGGAAGCACGTCGTCGTCCAGTCGCGTCTCGCCGACGAGAGGGGGGAAGCCTATGTGGTGCGCGATCCGGTCGGACCGGCGGAGATCGGCCAGCTGATCGGGCTGATCATCCAGGGCGGGTTCCCCAACATCGTCTCGCAGCACGACAAGTACCTTGTCGCGATCGATAGCCAGGAACGGATCGTCGGCGGGGTCTTCTACAAGCTCCACGATCAGAAGGTCGCCCATCTCGACGGGATCGTCGTCTCCGCGTCGCTCCGGAGGCGGGGGATCAGCGGGGCTCTGCTCGAGGATTTCTGTTCGCGGATGGCGGCCCAGGGGATTGAGGTCGTCACGACCCATTTCTTCGCGCGGCGCTTCTATCTCGCCCACGGCTTCATTGTGGACAAGGCGTGGGGAGGTCTCGTTCGGTTCCTGAACGTGTAGTTCGGTGCCTTGGGAATTCGGTGCCTGGCTACGAATTTCTCTGGAAATTCGTAGCCAGGCACCGAATTCAGGCACCGAATTGGACGGGAAGTGAGGTTCCGGCAACGGGGGCTCATCACGATCGAGAAGACCGCTCCGTCCCCCATTCTCTTTGACCTCCGGGCCCGCCGCGGAGACAATAGAAGGACGGTCGTTCATCAGCAGCCGCGATCGCGGCAGGAAACGCGCGCAAGATCCAGGCTGGTCAAGCCGCAAGGAGGTCCGGATGCGTCATCTCGGGTGGGTTCTTCTTCTCGCGTTCACTCCCGCGCTCGCCGCGGTCGATCCTCCGTCCGTTCTCGACCCCGGGGAAGCGGCCGCGCTCCTCGCCGGGGCGGATGCGTCAAAGTACGAGGGAGCCGACCGGGTGATCGTGTTCGAACGGACCGAGTTCGACGTGGAGGAGTCGGGGCTCACCCAGCGGTATGAGCACCGTCTCGTGAAGGTGCTCGATTGGTCCGGGGCGCGCTCCCTCTCCAGGCTTCGCTTCGACTACGATCCGGCGTCGAACGTCGTCGAGATCCTCGCGGTTCGCGTGCATCGAGCCGACTCGACCCACGTGGACGTGGATCCCTCCGCGCTCGTCGACGCCACCGCCCCCGCGCACCTCATCTACTGGGGCGGGCGCATGGTCGTTCTCGGCGTTCCCCCGCTCGAGCCGGGCGACGGCATCGAGACGATCACCTACAAGAAGGGGTTTCAGATCGCCTATCTCGGCGCGTCGGATGACGACGAGCGCTACATCCCGCCGATGCGCGGCCACTTCTACGATGTTCTCCTCTTCCAGGAGGACCTCCCCCTCGTCGAGAAGCGCTACACCGTCCACCTGCCCAGGGAGAAGCCCCTGCAGTACTCGGTCTACAACGGGGAGGTGATGAGCAGCCTCACCTTCGCCGAGGACTCGCACGTCTACCGCTTCTGGAGGGAGAACGTGCCCGCTCTCGACCGCGAGGGGCGGATGCCGGATGCCTCGGACGTCGTCCCGAAGGTCGTGATGGCGACGGTTCCCGACTGGGAGGAGAAGAGCCGCTGGTTCTACGGCGTGAACGAGGACCGCGACATATTCGCCTGGACTCCCGAGATCAAGGAGAAGGTGGACGAGATCACGAAGGGCCTGAAGAGCGAGGACGAGAAGATCGCCGCCCTCCTCCACTGGGTCGGACAGAGTATCCGGTACAGCGGGCTCAACATGGGCGAGGGGGAGGGGTACACGCTCCACCCGAGCATCATGACGTTCCAAGACCGCTGCGGCGTCTGCAAGGACATCGCCGGGATGCTCGTGACGATGCTCCGCGCCGCCGGTTACCCGACCTTTGCCGCGATGACGATGGCGGGCTCGCGCGTCGAGAAGATCCCTGCGGATCAGTTCAACCACTGCGTGGTCGCCCTCCGAAAAGAGGACGGATCCTACCTCATGCTCGACCCGACCTGGGCGCCGTGGAACAACCCGATCTGGAACCGCTGGGAGGGGGAGCAGAACTACGTGATCGGCTCGCCGGAGGGGGAGGATCTGATGATGATCCCCGCCTTCGCCGCCGAGGAGAACCTGCTCGAGATCCGGAGCGAGGCGAAAATCCTGAAGGACGGCTCGCTCGAGGGAACCCTTGTCCTCGACGGAAAGGGGGCGATGGACGGCCGCATCCGGACCGCCGCCGCCGACCGCTCGAAGAGGGACGTGAGGAGCGGCCTCGAGGAGTGGCTCGGTGCGGTCTCCGACCGGGTCGAGCTCGTCGACTACCGCTTCACCGATCCACGGGACTTCGCAATCGACTCCTCGCTCAGGATCCGCTACCGCGTTCCGCGCTTTGCCGATCTCCTCGAGGACGATCTCGTCTTCCGCTCGCCGGCGCTCCGCTTCATCGCCGAGAACGCGAGGCTTTCGAGGCTCGCGCTCATGCCGGACGACGAGGAGAGGACGCAGGGGGTCTTCCTCTGGGGACCGCAGAAGATCGTGATCGACGAGACGATCGAGCTCCCCTCCGGCTACAAGGCCGAGAAGCCGGAGGATGCCTCGGTCGACGAGGAGGTCGCCGCCGCCTCTCTGAAGTGGGAAGCGTCGGGCGGCGCGCTCGCGCTGAAGGGCGAGGCGATTCTCGAGACGCGCCAGTTCTCCGCCGAGGAGTACGCGGGTCCGCGTGAGGCACGGAAACAGATCGTTGATGCATCGAACAACGATCTCTTCGCCAAGCGATAGGGAGGTGATCGACGTGAGGAATCGGATTCGGCTCGCTCTCATCCTGCTCGTCTTCGTTTCCGGCGCGATCGCTCCCGTGCTCGGGCAGCCG
>JBDRFQ010000239.1:0-7982 GCA_043818685.1 Candidatus Eiseniibacteriota bacterium | reverse complement strand
CGACGATCTCGGATCTTGTCGAGGATGTGCCGGTGTCCGTGGCGCATGCCGGGAGCATCGATGCTCCATTGCCCGGCGCCCGCCTCGGCGTCTCTCTTCCTCAGCTCTTCGATCTCCCTTGCGAGGCGGCCGGACGGGTCGTGGATGATCCTCCCATCGAGCATGATGGAGTCGAAACCGGCCGCCCTTCGCGTGCCCCGGATGTCGTCGAGTGATCGGACGTTCAGGTCGACGGGAACGGCCCCGGCAAAGAAGTGGAGGCTCTCCACCTCCGGATCTCCCTCCTCGATGACGACGACCAGATCGTAATCGCCGTGTATCTCGACGTCGCTGTGCCGGGCGCTGCCGTACTCCATCAATCCCACGACTTCGGGATTGCGTCGGAGCGCGTCGATCATCGCGGTGACGGATCTCACGGTTCTCTTTCCGCGGGGCGGTTTGCGGCGCGCCGGCTGCGCTCTTGCGGCCGGCGGGCTTCATCGGTCCCCCGAAGGCGGGTCATTTCCGCAAAGATCACCGCTGCTGCAGCAGGATGAGATTCCCGCATGTGTCGTCGAAGACAGCCTGCCAGCCGTGCTCCGTCTCGGTCGGGGCGGTGGCAAAGACGACACCGAGTTTCTTCAAGCGCTCGTGCTCCCCCTGAACGTCCGGGGTGAAGAAGACCGTCGCGGGGATTCCGTCGTCATGTATGGCCTTCTGGTAGGCCGCGGCGGCCGGGTGCGCGTTGGGCTCCAGGAACAGCTCGACCCCCTCCGCCCCCGCGGGAGACGCAACGGTCAGGAACCTGTACTCCCCGATCGGAATGTCCGTCCTCTTCGTGAACCCGAGGATCTCCGTGTAGAAGCGGAGGGCCTTCTCCTGATCCGCCACGAAGACGCTGCAGAGCTCGATTCGTATCCGGCTACCCATGTCTCGACCATCTCCTTCGCGTCCGTGGGGTCTCGGCAGACGAGCTACCCCTGAGCATCCGAGAAGAATCCCCGCGAGGACGATCGTGAGAGAGCGCCGCACGCCAGAGCCTCCCGACTTTCGGCATGCGCCGCGGGGCGCGAGTGGATGGGCGGTGAAGGACGCCCGCGCATCCGGACGATCACGGGCGCGGGAGAGTGCCGCCGCATTCCTACGCCCGACCGAGCGAATTGTATGCCGTTCGACCGTTCCGAATCAAGATGACCGGCGCCGGGAGGGGCGCAGGTCACGCGGGAGCTTCCATTCTGCTAGAATCAAGGGGTCGACGGGCGCGGGGCGGGTCCGGCGAGCCGGCGGGGGAAGGAATGAAAGCCCACAAAGAGACGTTTCTCCGATTCGAGGAGATCGGCGCGACCTATCCGCCCTACCAGCCGAACCACGAGTTCCCAGGGGAGTACATCGACGGGTCGCACCGGTATTTCTCCACACTGCCCGTCAATCAGGACGAGCAGATCCGGCTCAAGGACCGCCGCTGGCTGGGACGGGTGATCGAGGGGTGGCTCTCGCGGGACGACGCGGGGAAGCTCTACGAGCTGGCCTACTTCGCGCCCGGGGACATCCTCGAGCTGGGGACGTGCAAGGGTCTGAGCACGATCATCCTCGCCGAGGCGAACCGGAACTCTCCCTGCCCCAAGAAGATCGTCAGCGTTGACTACGTCGACGAGTTCCTGGACGCCGCGCGGCGGAACCTGTCCCGCCGGGGGCTCCTCGAGAACGTGGAGCTCGTCTGCGAGGAGGGTGCCGAGGCGGTCCGGAGGCTCATCGCGGAGCGGAAGAGGTTCGCCTTCGTGTTCGTGGACCATTCGCACGCGTACGAGGACGTGCACGCCGTCTGCCGGGTGCTCCCGGACGCCGTCGAGCCGGGGGCGTTCTGCCTCTTTCACGACTACAACGATCCGCGCAACCCGGACCCGCAGCATCCCGACTACGGAGTCTACCAGGCGGTGACGGACGGGCTTCCGGCGGACGCGTTCGAGTTCTACGGCGTCTACGGCTGCTCGGCCCTCTTCCGCGCGTCCGGGGCCTGAGCGCCGTCGGTCTTCCGCGGACGGACGGCCGTTCTCTTCTTTCCGTCTTCCCTTTTCGATCGGATGGGCCAGCGGATTCGAGGCCGGAAGAACGCTTACTCCCGGCGGCGGGCGGTCACGCGGACGCGTTTCGGCTGGATGTCCGCCACCTCGATCGGATCGGGTCGCCGCACCTCGGCGTCTCCGACCAGAAACGTGTGCAATCCCGCCTTCAGAGAGGAGGCGCTCAAGCGGACCTCGACCTCTTTGGCCCCGGAGGGGAAGAGGCGGCGCCTTTCTCCGGATAGCGTTACCTCGATTTCGGGCGGGTTCACGTCGTCGATCACGAGGCCGGCGGGGATGTCGGTCAGCACGACTGGGACCGAGCGCGTGATCTCGATCACCGCGGATCCGGGCGAGAAGAAGAGCCAGAGGAGGACCGCGGCGACCACCGCGAAGGCCGTCTCGAGCCAGCGCGCTCCGACCCGCTTCCACGCGGGCGCGGCCGCCCGCGCCGGCTTCAGCGACTCGGACAGGAAGCCCCGAAGCTCCGCCCGCACATCCCCGCGCTCCGCGAGCGTGCGGAGGATGCCGTCCTTGGCGATGGAGACGGTTCCCCGCTCTTCGGAGACGACGACGGTCAGCGAATCGGTTCGCTCGGAGAGCCCCAGCGCCGCGGCGTGCCGGGTCCCTCTCGTCCGGAGCTGGGGCTGGTCGCTCGAGAGCGGGAGGCGGAGCCCGAATCGCGTCACGCGGTCTCCCTCGATCAGGACCGCCCCGTCGTGTCCGGGAGAGTGTGCATCGAAGAGGCTGACCAGGAGCGGCTCGCTCACGAGCGCGTCGAGCCGGATCCCCCCCTCGAGGTGGCGCTCGACCGGTTCTTCCCCGGGGACAACCAGAAGAGCCCCCATCTTCTTCTCCGCCATGTGAACGATCGAGCGGGCGATCTCCTCGACGTAGTCGGGGGGCGGGGAGGGACGCCTCCGCCTCATCCAGAGAACCGCGATCTGCTCGAAGAAACGCCGAATCTCGTCCTGAAAGACGACGATAACGACGATGACGAACGCGGCGAAAAAGCCCTGGAGGATCCGGGCGGTGACATGGAGGCCGAGGGCGCGCGCGAGGAGATCGACCCCCCCGAGGATCATCAGGCCGATGAGGGCGAGCCGGGCCCGCGTTTTCCGGAACCAGGTGATGCCGAGCCAGATGAGGAAGGCAACGACGCCGATGTCGACGACATCCGTGAGGCGGATTCCTCCGTGCAGACCGAACATGCTCCCTCGCTCCCCGGGCGCCCCCGATCGAGGGGTAGTTTGCACGATGAGAGGCGGCCCATGCAAGCCCGGCCCCGCGACCGGATCGCCTCTCGGCCGGGAGCCGCGAGGGGCCGGCCACGACGCGCCCCGCCTCGCCGGCCGGAGAGCGGGAGACGTGGGGTGCCCGCCGGGGCCCCTGCTTCCTCCGCCAACCGTGGAGATGTTGATTTTCGAGGCCGCACCCACCCGCGATCGCGGCTTGTCTTCGTCGGTCGATTGTGGTATTCTTCCTCCCGCTTCAAACGGTTCCGTTCGGCATCCGAAGGACGCTCGCTCGATCGGCCGCGAGATTTCGCGGGAGGCCCGAGCATGTCCCCGCCCTGCGTGTGCTCGACGCTGATCTTGCGGGGGCGTCGGGCGCCGGGATTTCGCATACCGTCCCTTGAAAAGCCGTTCGATCGGCCGGCGGTCTTCCTCCGCCGGTTCCGACCGGACCGAGTCCGTCCGCGAAGGGTCTCTCGGGACCCGGGAGGTGTTCCCATGCAGAAGACGTTTTTGAAATGGAAACGAGCCGCCGGTGAGTTCGTCTCATGCACTCTGCCGGCCGTCGTCTTGTGCGCCTTCCTCGCGCTCGCCGCCGAGCCGGCTTGGGGCGGCTGGGAGAACGGGTACTGGGCGATCATCCACGAGCCGATCTTCGACGGGCAGGACGTGTCGGTCTCTTCGGACGGCCTCGGGGGAATGATCGTCGCCCTGCTCGATGCGGGTTCTTCGCCGGGCAAGATCCGTGTCAACCGCGTCGACCATGTCGGAACGGAGATCTGGGGAGACGGGGGAATCCTCCTGCCGTGGCCGATCGGCGCCGATTCGATCGTCGTGCCGATCGATGTCGCTCCCGACGGCGTCGGGGGCGCCTACACGGTCCACTGCGAGGTGTGGGGAACGGGCCACTACATGGTCGTCACGCACGTCGACCCGGAAGGGGCCTTCGATTGGTCGACCTACGTGGCCGACGCGGGGGTGCCGGACGGGTACACGCCTCTTCATGCGGAGATCGAGGCGACCGGCGGCGGCGACGCGATCGTCGGATGGACGCACTTCGTCCTCGGCGACACGAGGGTCAAGACCGCACGGGTGACCTCGGCGGGGGGCGTTTCGTGGCAGGCGGCCCTGTCACCCAAGCATCCCACCGACCCGTGGCAGGTGAACTGGCACATGGTTTCCGACGGCCAGGGGGGCGTTCTGGTCAACTACCTGGGCATCGTGGGCATTCAGCACAAGTGGTACATCCAGCGGGTCCGCGGGGACGGCGTTCTCCTTTGGGGAGCGAACGGGCACGAGCTCCAGGGCCTGTTCATGGCGTATTGCGCGATGGTGGACGACGGCGGCGGCGGCGCCTACCTCGCGGTGAGGGACCTCGCGAACAACCGCGCCCTCGCGCAGCACCTGAACTCCTCGGGGACGGAGACGTGGGCGGCCGGCGGCGTCGTCGCTCTCCCGCACGACGGATGGCCGATCGTCTGTCGCGACGGCGAGGGGGGAGTCTTCCTGGCCGAGACCGACGACGACGACATCTTCGCCCAGCACATCGACGTGAACGGCACAATCCTCTGGGGAGCGAACGGGGTCGCCGCGGCGAACCACGCGGGAACGCAGGACCTGACCTCGATCGTGCACGACGGCTTCAGCGGGGCGATTCTCGGATACGAGGACTGGTACTTCGTGGACATCGGCGAGACGGAGAACCGCGTTCCCAGCGCGGTCCGCCTCGGTTGGTTCGGAGGCAAGGTGTGGGAAGCGATCGGCATCTGGGCCGCGGGCCTGAACGACGGCCTGGAGCCCCAGGGCGTGATCGCGGTCGCGGACGGCTCGGGCGGCGCGCTCTTCGCCTGGAACGAAGAGGACAGCCCCACCGGCGGTGCCGACTTCGTCTACGGCGCCGGGGTCAACGGCTCCGGCGGGGCGCCTTCTCCCACGCTGACCTATCTCTGGCCCGATGCCGGGGCGCCCGGAGCCTCCACCCCCGTCTGGATCGCCGGCGAGTACCTGGAGGCGAGCCAGGGCTTTGCGCTGAAGCGGTCCGGGTCCTCCGACCTTCCGATCACAGGCCTCGCGTTCGTCAACTACCAGCTGCTCGAGGGGATGCTGAACCTCGGCGGCGCCGATCCCGGGGGGTACGATCTCGTCGCAAGCGTCTCCGGCACGCCGAAGGACACCCTCCAGGGCGCCTTCGGTGTCGGGGAGGCCCCCATCTGCGAGGACGATCATCCGTTCCTTCCCGTCGCGGATGATCCGGTCGAGCCGGACGAGAGCTTCCGGAAGGCGGTCTTCGACGCGGACGGAAAGGTCCGGGCGGTTTGGGTCGAGTACGACGGGTACGAATACGCCCTGAAGTACGCGAAGGGGGGCGCGGGCGATTGGTCCGGTCCGGCAAGGACCCTTCTCTATTGGGCGTATCCGATCACCCATCCGAGCGTCGCGATGGGGCCGGACGGCCAGACGCACATCGCGTGCATCGTGGACGATCCGTGGGATCCGACGCTCTACTACATTCGGCTCGAATCGAACGAGCTGAACGTCTGGCAGTACATCCTCTCCAACGGCCAGGAGAAATGGAACCCGAGCATCGCGGTCACCGACGACGGCGTTGCCCACATCGTCTACCAAGAAGGCGCCTGGGACGCGACCGCGCTCTACTACGTGAACCACGGCGGCGTCGGCTTCTCGACCCCCGAGAACCTGAACATCGGGTTCAACGGGCGGGAGCCGGACCTCGCGGTCTACAACGGGAACGCGCTCGTCCTCACGTTCGTCCGGAACTTCATCATCCCCGGGTTCAACGAGGTCTGCTATCAGAAGCGGACTTCCGGCGGCTCCTTGGAGGCGTCGGTCGGGATGTACTGGGGGGTGTACGTCCAATCCCCGTCGGTCGCGTGGGACGGAGGATCGAAGGTCCTCTTCTCCTGGGTTCTCGACAACACGGGGACCGATCCGCTGCTCCACACGTGCCTCATGGAATCGGATGTGCTCGGGCCCGTCCGCTGGCGCCTCGGCGATCCGCAGATCGTGAAGACGGCGGTCGCGGCGGTGGGCCCCGATCGCTTCTACCTCCTCACGGAGGAGAACGAGGGGGCTCTCCCGATGAAGCTCAACCTGCGCTCGGGAGACGGCGACGTCTTCTTCCCGAAGCGCAGGCTGAACACCCACGGGGACGTGGACTTCCCGGCGCTCGCGGCGGAGCGCGGCGGCGAAGGCGTTTTCGCCTTCTGGCACGACTACCAGAACCCGTCGGAACCCCTGTTCCTGTGGGAGTGTTACTGCGGCGAGGTCGGCGTGACCCCGGCGGCGGCACCGGGCGTGTTCCGAGGACCGTCGGCCGCCCCGAATCCCTTCAACCCATCGACCACGCTCGCGTTCTCGCTTCCCGCTGATGGAGACGCGGGCTTGGCGATCTACGACGTGCGCGGCCGCCGCGTTCGGACGCTTGCCGCGGGCTTCCTGAGCGGCGGCGAGCAGAGCGCGGTCTGGGACGGGAGGGACGACGAGGGCCGGGACGTTCCTTCGGGCGTGTATCTTGCCCGTCTTTGCTTCGGAAACGAGGTGGCTGCGCGAAAGCTCGTCCTCGTGAGATGAGGCGTCCGGCTCGCGGAACGAGACCACGGAGGCCGGGGGTGATTCCTCCGGCCTCCTTCTTTCCGCGGGCGAGCTTCCCGGGGCGGCCGCCCGTTCCCGCCGCGGATCGCTCTGGTCGGTCGTGCGCTCTTCGGGTATGCTCCTTGCGTGATCGGGCCGGGCGTGCGATCCTCGCCCCCCGAAGGTCCGGGCTTCTCTTAGCCGCGCAGCCGGAGCGCCCTCCGGATCGAATCGATCCCCGGGCAGGCCCGTCGCGCGAGAGGCGGCATGATCGGCGGATCCGGGAAACGCGCGGGGGAACTCTTCGGCCACCCCAAGGGCCTCTTCGTCCTCTTCTTCTCCGAGCTGTGGGAGCGGTTCAGCTTCTACGGCATGCGCGCGCTCCTCGTCCTCTACATGACCAAGGCGCTCCAGTACGCCGACGAGAGGGCCTACGGCATCTATGGCGCCTACGTCGGTTTCGTCTACGCGACCCCGCTTCTCGGCGGGATGCTCGCCGACCGGTTCCTCGGCGCGCGGCGGGCGATCGTCCTCGGCGGGATCCTGATGGCGGTCGGCCACTTCTCGATGGCGATCGAACACCCGGTCTTCTTCTTCGGGGCGATGGCGCTGATCATCGCGGGGAACGGGTTCTTCAAGCCGAACATCTCGACGCTCGTCGGCTCGCTCTACGAGAGGCGCGACGCGCGGCGCGACGGCGCGTTCACGATCTTTTACATGGGAATCAATATCGGCGCCGGGCTCTCGCCCCTCCTCTGCGGCTACTTCGGAGAGAGGCTCGGCTGGCACTGGGGCTTCACCCTCGCCGGCATCGGAATGATCATCGGGCTCTCGGTCTTCTTGTGGGGGCAGAGGCTGATCGGGGAGTTCGGCCGCCCGCCGCGCCCGGAGGCGCTCCGCGAGAGGCTCGCCGGAATCCCGAAGGAGCTCGTGCTCTACCTGGCGGTGGCGCTCTTCGTGCCCCTTGCCGCGTATTTCCTCACCCGCCCCGGCTGGGTGCAGAACGGCGTGTACGCGATCGGCCCCCTCTTCGTCGCGTACATCGTGTGGGAGGCGCTCCGGAGCCCGGCCGAGGAGAGGGGGCGGATTCTCGTCATCCTCTTTCTCATCATCTTCT
>JBDRFQ010000238.1:0-6773 GCA_043818685.1 Candidatus Eiseniibacteriota bacterium | reverse complement strand
TGAACGAGTACGACTCCGTCGAGGAGATCGCCGATCTCATCGTCGTGCAGCTGGGGAGCGCCGCGGTCCGGCTCCGCGACGTGGCGGACGTGAAGAGGGGAGCGAGGGATCGCGAGGAGATCACCCGCATGGGCGGGATGGAGACGGTCGAGATCGACATCTTCAAGGAGGGGGACGCGAACATCGTGACCGCCGCCCGAAAAGTGCGGGAGCGGATTGCAGAGATGGAGGAGGAGCTGCCCGAGGGATGGCGGCTCGCGCTCCTCTTCGATCAGTCGCGCTTCATCGAGCGCGCGGTGAACGAGGTGCGCGGGGCGGCGGTCGCGGGCGGTGCGCTCGCGATCATCGTCCTCTTCGCCTTTCTCCGCCACATGGGGAGCACCCTCATCATCGCAACCTCCATCCCGCTCTCGCTCCTCGTGACGTTCGTGGCGATGTACCGTTTCGGCATCTCGCTGAACCTCATGTCGCTCGGCGGCCTCACGCTCGGAATCGGGATGCTCGTCGATAGCTCGATCGTCGTTCTCGAGTCGATCTCGCGGCGTCGCGAGGAGGGGCTTCCCGCCGCCGCCGCCGCGATCGAGGGGGCGGCCGAGGTGGGGGGCGCCGTCGCCGCCTCGACGCTCACGACCGTCGCGGTCTTCCTCCCGATCATCTTCGTCGAGGGGATCGCCGGACAGCTCTTCGGCGACATGGCGGCCACGGTCACCATCGGCCTCCTCGCCTCCCTTCTCGTGTCGATCACGCTCATCCCGATGATGGCGGCGGGCGGGGGGAACACCTCGGCCGCGAGAATTCCGCGGGCGGGCGGGCGCGCGGACGGCTTCTCCGAGCCTCCCCTCCCGAAGCTCGGAGGGTTCGCAGACCGCTACGACCGCTTTCTCCGGGGCGCGCTCCGACGCCCCGGCCGCACGCTCGGCACGGCACTCGCTCTCTTTCTCGCTTCGTTCGCCGGCCTCCGCTTCATCGACACCGAGCTCCTTCCGCCGATCAGCGAAGGGGAGTTCTTCTTCGAGGCGAACCTGCCGGAGGGAACGCCGATCGAGGCGACCGACCGCGTGATGATGAGGATGGAAGAGATGGTCGAGGCGGAGGACGCGGTCGAGCGATCGTACACGACGGTCGGCAGCCGGCTCATCGCCGGCGGAATCTCGTTCAACACGAAGGCGGAGCACTTCGGGCAGCTCAACGTCGTGTTGAAGGATCGGTCGGACGAAGCGGCGGAGGGGGAGGTCGCCGAGAGCCTCCGCCGCCGCTTCGAGACGATTCCCGATCTCGCCGCCAAGGAGGGGAGGCCGACCTACTTCAGCCTGAAGACGCCCGTGGAGGTTCTCTTCTTCGGGGAGGACCTGGACGCGCTCCGCTCCTACTCGATCGAGCTCGGGAGGAAGCTCGAGCCGATTCCAGGGCTCGTCGACCTCCGCTCGTCGCTCGAGGAGGGGAGCCCCGAGCTTCAGGTCCGTTTCGACCGGGCGCGCCTCGCGTCCCTCGGGCTCGACATGCGCGTTCTCTCCGAGACGCTGCGCGACCGGATCCAGGGGGCGGTGCCGACCCGCTTCAAAGAGGAGGACCGCCAGATCGACATCCGCGTCCGGAACCGCCTGCTCGACCGCGCCACCGTCGACGATGTACGCAACCTCGTCGTGCCGGGGGCGGACGGAACGGCGATCCGCCTCATGACGCTCGCGGACATCCGAATCGACCGCGGGCCGGCCGAAATCCACCGGATCCAGCAGCAACGGGCCGCGATCCTCAGCGCGAACCTCGAGGGGCGAAGCCTCGGTTCGGTGGTGAAGGAGATCGAGGCGGGCATCCAAGAGACGCCGCCCCCCTCGGGGATCACGGTCGACCTCGGCGGGCAGAACGAGGAGATGCGTGTGTCTTTCGCGAGCCTCCGCTTCGCGATCCTCTTGGCGGTCTTTCTCGTCTACCTCGTCATGGCGGCGACCTTCGAGTCGCTTCTCCACCCGTTCCTCGTTCTCTTCTCGATCCCCCTCGCGCTCGTCGGCGTCGTCGCCGGCCTTCTCCTCACCGGCACCGAGATCAACGTGATCGTGCTCATCGGGGCGGTGATGCTCGCGGGAATCGTCGTGAACAACGCAATCGTCCTCATCGACAAGATCAACCAGCTCCGCCGCTCGGGCGTCCCGAAAGAGGAAGCGGTCGTTCGCGCCGCGCGCATCCGCCTCCGGCCGATCCTCATGACCACCCTCACCACCGTGCTCGGGCTCCTCCCCATGGCGCTCGCCTTCGGCGAAGGAGCGGAGCTCCGCTCTCCCCTCGCGATCACCGTCTCCTTCGGCCTTCTCTTCAGCACGATGCTCACGCTCCTCGTCATTCCCGTGCTTTACAGGATCGTCCCGTCCCGGGTCGCGATCGAGGAGGAGGGCCGCGTCCCCGCCGCCGGAGGCGCGGCCGAAGAAGGAGCGGGGCGGTGACGCTTCCCGAGCTCGCCATCCGGCGCCCGATCACGACGATCATGATCCTCGTGAGCATCATCGCGATCGGTCTCGTCGCCCTCTTCCGGCTTCCCCTCGGCTTTCTTCCCGAGACCGAGGAGCCGGAGGTCTTCGTCTTCGTTCCCTACCCGAACTCCACGCCGGAGCAGGTCGAGCGCCTGATCGTCCGCCCGATCGAGGAGACGCTCGGTTCGGTCAAGGGGCTCCAGAACATGTGGGCGATGTGCGACAGCGAGGGGGGGCGCGTGCGCCTCGAGTTCGACTGGGGGCACGATATGGCCCTCGCGCGAGTCGAGGTGAGGGAGAAGGTCGACCGCGTGCGGCGCGAGCTTCCCGATGACGTCGACGAGATCTTCGTGAGCGGCGATTGGGACGCGCGCGACGCCGACATGCCGGTTCTCGAGGGGCGGCTCTCGTCGAAACGGGATCTCAGCGAGAGCTACGACCTGCTCGACCGGAAGATCGTGAAGCCGCTCGAGCGGATTCCCGGGGTCGCGCAGGTGCGCCTCGACGGCGTGAACCCGAAGGAAGTGCGCATCAACCTCCGCGCCGCCGACCTCGAGGCGCACCGCATGGATGTCCGCGAGGTGACCCGCATCCTCCGCAGCGGCAACTTCGACCAGAGCCTCGGGGAGGTGAAGGAACCGGAGAGGCGCTTCACCGTGCGCACGGTCGGGACCTTCGCCTCGCTCGACGAGATCCGGAGCCTCCCGCTCCGGGCGGACGGCCTCCGCCTCTCCGATGTCGCCGAGGTGGTTTACGAGGAGCCGCCACTGGAGTACGGCCGCCACCTCGACGGCGATTTCGCGATCGGCGTCACCGTCACCAAAGAGGCGGGGGCCGACGCGGTGACGATCTGCGACGCGGTGAGGGAGCGGGTCGATCGGATGAAGGACGACCCGGAGCTTGAGGGGGTGAACTTCCTCATCTGGTTCGACCAGGGGGCGGAGATCCGCGGGACCCTCGGCGATCTCGCCTTCTCGGGAGCGTTCGGCTCGATCCTCGCGGCGATCGTTCTCTTCGCGTTCTTGCGTCGGTCCAGCATGACGCTCGTGTCCGTTGTCTGCATCCCCTTTTCGCTCATCGTGGCGTGCGGCGTGATCTGGGCACAGGGGAAGAGCCTGAACACGCTCTCGCTCCTCGGGCTCATCGTCGGGGTCGGGATGCTCGTCGACAACGCGGTGGTCGTGATGGAGAACATCGCGCGGCACCAGCGGCTCGGGAAGAGCCGCGAGACATCCGCCCTCCTCGGCTCACGCGAGGTGGCGAACGCTGTCGTCGCGGCGACGCTGACGTCGGTGATCGTGTTTCTGCCCCTCATTTTCAACAAGCCGAACGAGATGAACCTCTACCTCAAGGAACTCGGGATCACCGTTTGCCTCACGCTTCTCGCCTCCCTCTTCATCAGCCAGACGCTGATCCCGCTCGCGACCTCGCGCTTCATCCGGGCGCGCGCCAACGAGAAGGGCCGCCTCATGCAGCGGATCGAGGATCGCTACGTCCGGCTTCTCCGCTTCAACCTCCGCCACCGTTGGCTCACGCCGCTCATCGGGATCGCGCTGATCCTCTCCGCCGTCTATCCGTTCATCCGGATCGACAAGAACTTCGACACGAGCCGCTCCGAGGTGTTCGTGCAAATTAGGTACGAGTTCAGCGAGGAGCTGAATCTCGACCGCAAGGAGCGGGTGGTGTCGCGCGTCGAGGAGGAGCTCGTCCCGTTCAAGGAGGATCTCCACGCCCGCTCGATTTACAGCTTCTGGAGCCCGCGCTGGAGCCTGACCCGTGTCTATATGAAGGAAGGCGAATCGAACGAGAAGGTGCTCGCCGAAGCGAGGCGGCGTCTCCGCGAGATCCTTCCCGAGATCCCCGGGGTCCGGCTCGAGGTGCAGGAGCAGGGTCCGATGTGGAGGCACGGCGGCGGGAAGCGCGTCGGCTTCCAGATCATCGGGGAGGACACGAGCGTGCTCGCCCGTCTCGCCGAGGAGGCGAAGAGGGAGATCGAGACGATCCCGGGGCTCGTCGACGTCTGGAGCGGCAGCGAGTCGGGCGGACTCGAGCTGTACGTCGATCTGGACCGGGAGACGGCCTCGCGCTACGGCGTACCGCTCGCGCAGCCGGCCGAGGTGATCTCGCTCACGTTCCGGGGGAGAAGGCTCCAGCGCTACCGGACGCCGGACGGGGAGAGGGAGATGCGCCTCACGCTCGACGAGCGGGAAAAGGAGAGCCTCTCGCAGCTCCGGAACCTCCCGCTCTGGACCTCGGAGGGGGAGAAGATCCCGCTCGCCTCCCTCGCCGACTTCCGCGTCGCTCCCGGCCCGGAACGGATCAGCCGAGACAACCGGGTGACGAGCGTCTGGGTCGGGGCGCGCTACGACAAGGGGACGGCCGACGACTACATTCCGCAGGTGACCGCCGCTCTCGAGAGCATGGACTTCCCCTACGGCTACTCGTTCACGTTCCGCGACTGGGAGGAGCGGAGACGCGAGCAGTCGAGGGAGTTCCTCGTGAACCTGCTTCTCGCGCTCCTCCTCATCTTCGCCGTCATGGCGGGCGTCTTCGAGTCGGTTCAGCAGGCGATCGGCCTGATGGTCGCGCTCCCCTTCGCGCTCGGGGGCGCGATCTGGACCCTCTACCTCACGCGAACGGACTTCGACCAACCGGCCGCGGTCGGGCTTCTCCTTCTCATCGGGATTGTCGTGAACAACGGGATCGTCATGCTCGAGCACGTCAATCAGTACAGGCGTCAAGGAATGGCGCGGATGGACGCGATGCTCGTCGGGGGGCGCGAGAGGCTCCGCCCGATTCTCATGACCGCGATCACGACCCTCGCCGGCCTCATTCCGATCGTCGTGCAGAAACCGGCGCTCGCCGGCGTGTATTACTACTCGATGGCGCTCGTCATCATGGGGGGGCTCGCCGTCTCCACATTCCTCACCTCGATCCTCCTCCCGACGACCGCGACCCTCTCCGAGGACCTCTTCGCGGGGCTGCGGGCGCGGATCGCCACGGCCGCCGCGCGAATTCGGGATATTCGGGGACAGAACGCCTAGCCGGGATTGGTATCGTGTCCCAGAAATTGGGCCGAGACAGCCCGATTGAACGCCGCGCGCCCGGGATTCGTCTTCTTGGGCGGATGCCATTTCAGGAAAGGACGGCGGGAGATCGGGCCCTATCCGGCGGGATACCGCGGGAGGGGGCCGGGTGGACCGACCCGCGCCGGTCCGCTCTTGTTCTGTCGCCCTCCCGCTGAGACAATGGAAGGGCCGTCGACCCGACGACCGAACATGAGGACGACCGCGCTTCCGGTCGCCGCTTTCGGGCGTGCCGCGCGGCGCCCCGAGGGGCGCGTACCGGCGAAGCCGGTCGAGGTCGGCGGCCGTCACACAGGCTCACCGCCGCAAGGGGGACAAACGATGAGGTCATTCACGATCCTGCTCGTCGCGCTCGCCCTGCTCCCGCTCGCTCCATCCGCCGCCCACGCGTCGACCCCGGAGAGGCTCGACCGGGCGGCCGGTCTCACGATGGAGGGGGACTACGCCGGGGCGATCCGCGAGTACGAGACGTTCCTGTCGGAGTCGCCGGGGGACCGGCTCTCCCCGGTCGCCGCGATGGCGGTGGCGAACATCCATCTCCGCGTCCTCCACGACACGACCGCGGCGGCAAGGACCCTCGACCGCGTCCTTGGCGACTACCGGGAGTCCTCCTGGGCCCCGGAAGCGGCACGCGAAAAGGCGGCGTGCGCGAGGGCGCGCGAGAGGTGGCGGGAGGCGGGAGAATCGTACCGGCTGGCGCTCGAGCTCGCCGCCGGCTCCCCCGGCGCCGAGTCCGACCAGTGGATGAGCGAGGTCACCGTCGCCGCCGCCGATTGCTACTACCAGACCGGCGACCGGACAAAGGTGGTCGAAACATACGAGAAGGCGCTCCGCGGATCGCCGCCGCCCGAGGTCGCCGCCACCGCGCTCTACCGGCTGGGCGAAACCTACGAATCGGAGAACGACGAGAAGAAGGCGGCCGAGAGCTACGCCCGGGTCGTCCAAGCGTACCCTTCTTCCAATCTCTTCGATCAGGCGATCGGGAAGCGCGGGCTCATCGAGAAGCACGTGGCGATCGATTGGGAGCCGCATCTCGCCTACTCGGAAGCGACGCAGATGATCACCTGCCGGGACTACGAGGGGGCGATGGCGAAGATCGATGCGGTTCTCGCTGCGTCTCCGGGCGGGGCCCTCGCCGAGTGCGCCGAGTATCGAAAGATCACGCTCGAGGTGACGCTGAACGCGGACTTCGCCGAGGGGTGCCGGAAGCTGGAGGGGTTCA
>JBDRFQ010000237.1:0-5688 GCA_043818685.1 Candidatus Eiseniibacteriota bacterium | reverse complement strand
GCATCGCGGTCTCCGGGCGAGAAGCGGCCGCAGGCGCCGGCTCAGTCGAGCTCGACGCGTTCCCCCGTTCCCCGGGTGAGCGTCACCATCAGGGTGAGGTACTCCCGGAGGTGGCGGGTGAGCAGGAAGTTCTCGCGGACGAACTCCCGCGCCTTCATCCCCATCTCCTTGAGGAGGTCGCGTTTGCTGAAGAGATACCGGATGCGGAGCGCGGCCCCTTCCGGCGTGTTCACCAGGAAGCCGGTGTGGTGATCGACGACCTGCAGCCGAATCCCCCCCGTGTCTCCCCCGATCACCGGCTTCCCCTTCCACATCGCCTCGGAAACGGTGAGGCCGAAACCCTCGCGGAGCGACTTCTGGAGGACCACGTCCGCCGCGCGCGGGAGGGCGTTGATGGTCCGGTGCGCGTCGGGCGGGAGGAGGAGGACGTGGATGTCGCCGTCGTCCCGCGCCGCCTCCTGGACCTCGGCGAGAACCGCTTCCCCCTCCGGGTCGTCGGAGGCGCCCCCCCCGGCGAGAACCAGCTGGAGGTAGGGGAGGAAGGTTTTCGCGAGCCGGTACGCCCGGATCACGCCGATCGGGTCCTTGAAGCGGTCGAAGCGCGAGACCTGCACGAGCAGGGGTCTCTCCGGATCGATGCCGAACCGCTCCAAGACCGCCGCCGTTTCCTCGGGCGGGAGGTCCCGATTCTTCTCGCTCAAAGGATCGATGCTCGGGGAGATCAGGTACTCGGGGTGGGGAAGCGATTGGGAGAAGGCGGCGAGGGAGAAGATGCTCGCGTCGTACTCCGCGACGAAGGGACGGAGGTACTTCCAGGTCGGCCGGTAGGGGCGGCTCACGTCGATGTGGCAGCGCCACACCCATCTCCCCTTGCGCTCCGGGGTGTACCGGAGGAGGGGCGCGGGCTGCGGATCATGGATGAAGACGATCTCCGCGTCCTTCAGAGCCGGGCGGAGCGCATCGGCGTTTCGTCTGCCCGTCTCCTCGAAGTTCCGGAGGAGGCGGTCGGAGACCGGCGCGATCGTCCCCTGGAGCCCGTTGTGGAAGCTCTTCGTGCACCGGTAGTACTCCTCCTCGCCGGCGACGACCTCCCAGGCGGCGTCGATTCCGAGCTCCCGCTTCAGCGGCACGAGCTTGTCGAGTATCTCGGCGACCCCGCCGCCCACGCGCGTCGAGTTCACGTGGACGACGCGCATTCCCTTCAGGGGCGAAGCGAGCTGGTGGAGGTGCTCGATCACGTCGAGGCCGGCGATCTCCGCCAGAGCGTCCAGCATCCCCGCCATCACTCCCCCCTTCCCAGGTGCTTGCTGAAGATCAGCGAGATCTCCGACCGCAGGTTCGCCAGCGTGTTGAAGTAGGGATCCACCGCCGCGAGGTCGCGCCGAAGGTCGTCGTAGCGGGGTCCCAGGTCGCGGAGCCAGGTCCGGAAGTCGTCGATCCGATCCGGCGTGCGCCGCCTCGCGTCGATCAGGTGGAAGAAGATGCTGCCGAGCGACATGTTCGCCGCCGCCCGCGGGAGCTCGCGCGGGTGGGACAGCTCCCGGCGCGTGTTGAAGACGACGATCTGCGACCGGATGAAGGCGAACTGCTGGTCCGGCTTCGCCCAGGGGACGAGCTCCGTCTCGGCAAGCCTCTCTTCGATCACCTCGATCAGCTCCCCGCGGAGCCCCTTGAGGTCGCCGAAATCGGTCGGGTCGATGATCCCGAGGCGCTCGGCAAGCGCGGCGTCGTGGAGGGAGTGGATCGCCCAGGCGGCGAAGTCGTTGTTGTACTCCGGGTCGTCGAAGCGGGGCCGGAGGAGCCCTCCCCAGAAATGGTAGTAGATGCTGTCCTCGTTCACCGTCAGGAGATGGTCCCGGAGCTCCCGGAGGTTCTGTGCCCTCCTCCCGGTGGCGATCGCGGCGAGGGCGCAGTCCCTCACGATAAATGATTGAATTTGCTTACGTTTGGCACCCATTTCCCTTTCCAAGTTACTCCAGCGCCGTTCCCGGCACAAGGTCTTTCCGGTAAGTGCCTCTCTCCCATGCGGCTTGACAGGCCGGACCGGGGGTTCCAATCTCGGGAGGAAAGCGACATTCCGGCCGACGGGGCTCGATCCCTTGAACGTCCGACCGGGGGAAACCGTCTTTGGAGATGAGTGCCGGACCGGGGAGGGACAGGTTGGGACAGCAGATGGAGCCGACCGACGTGGCGCTCGTCGGCCGCGTCCGGGACGGAGACGTGGGCGCGTTCAACCGGCTGATGGCGCGCTGGGAGCGCCCGGTTTATAACTTCGTCTATCGTGTCGTGGGTCACGACGAGGACGCGAGGGATCTCGTTCAGGAAACGATCCTGCGGGTCTACAACGGGCTTGCGCGACTCCAGGATCCGAACAAGTTCCCCGCGTGGCTCTTTCGGATCGCGCACAACGTCTGTCTCGACCGTTTGAGAAGCGGGAAGAACCGGGCGATGGTTTCCACGGACGCTCTTCCCGAAGGGGGCCTCGACCGGCTTCTGGGCGATCGGCCGGATCTCAGGCGGGCGGACGCCGATCCGGAGCAGGTCGTCTACCGGAAGGAGATCGCAAGAATCCTGATGCGTGCTCTTCAGAGCCTCTCGGAGGAGCAGCGAACGGCGGTGGTCATGCGCGAGTACAACGGATACAGCAGCCGGGAGATCGCTGAAATCCTGGGAATCCCGGTCGGAACGGTTCGATCACGAATCTTCCATGGTCTAAGAAATCTGAATCGCCTGCTCAGGCGTTTGGGAACGGAAGAAGGGAGGTGGCCGTAGATGCGCCGTGAAGAGATGGAGCAGCTGCTGGCCGGATACATCTACGGTGAGTTGACGGTCGAGGAGCGGGAAGAGGTCGAACGGGAGCTCGAGCGGAGCCCGGAGTGGGCGGAGGTGCTCGAGGAGCTCCGCTGGACATCGGGGTTTCTCCGGCGCTGGGAAGACGAGGAACCCGCGGTGCACCACCTGGTGAACGCGCCGGCGGGGCGAGGCGTTCCGCGCGCCGCGCGCCGTCCCGCGCGGGTCCGCCGGTCGATGCTTCTCTCCGCCGCTGCGGGGATCGCGGCGGCCCTCCTTCTCATCGTGCTCAACGCGGAGGTGGGGATCGAGGACGGCCGCTTTCGCCTTTCCCTCGGAAGGGAGCCCGCCCCTCTCCCCTCCCCGATCGAAACGCTCGGGTCGCCTCTGGATCTGGGTCCCGCGGCCGGCCCCTACGTGACCGAGGACGACTATCTCCGGAGCCAGGCGGAGCTGGTCCGCTTCGTGGCGGCGCTTCTCGAGGAGAGCGAGGAACGCCAAACCGGCCGCTTCCTTACCGTGCTCGCCCAGTACGCCAACGACGCGGAGTCGCGGCGGGATGGAGAGCTCGTGTTCATGGATCGGAGGCTCGGGGCGGTGGAGGAAGGCGCGAGGGACCTGTTCGATCGGGTGAGCGCGGATTTTCCGCTGACCGAAATCCGGCACCGGGGGGGGATGACCGATGAAGATCTTGATCAAGCTTTCGGGCGTTTTGCTTCTCGCGTTCCTCGCTCTTCCCTCGGCGGCGGGAACGGTCCCTCAGAAGAAGATCGATGTCCTCGAGAAGGCGTTCGACGCAACAATGATCGAGAGCGCGAACGCCCTCGTACGGCGGGGGGATGTGGCGTTCGGCGTCTGCATCGAGGGGTACGGCGTCCTTTTCAAGATGGAGTTCATGTTCGTCGATCCGACTCGCCTCCAGATCATGGAGCATTTGGACGACCTCGATTCGCTCAAGGTGTACTGGAAGGGCGTGCTCGACAACGAGAAGAAGGGGGAAGAACCGTCCAAACGGACGCGCGCGCAGCTCGACCGAATCGAGGAGGAGCTCGTCGAGACCCTGATCGACTACGGGGGGACGCTCGGGTCGCTCGACGAGGGCGAGTTCGTCACGGTCCTCGCGTTTCCCTGGGATGGGGAGTGGGATGTCTGGCCGCGGCCGGTGCGGTCCATCCGCATCACGGCGCGCTACGGAGACCTCCGCGCGCATTCCGAGGGTCGTCTCGAGACCGACGCGGTCCGCTCGCGCGTCCGCATCGTGGAGGAATCCAAGTAGGACGAACCGCGCCGCCGCGTTCGCTGGTCAACCGATAGGCGCCCCGTCCCCGGCCGGACGGGGCGTTCGCTTTCGGGAGAACCCGGGGCACGGTTCCCTCACACGCCAGGCGTGGGGATAGCTCCGGCACTGGTCCGGGCGCGCGGCGTACACGAGGCACGCGGATCCGTCGAGGAAGACGCAGGAGCCGTCCGCGCGCTCGGCCAGGGCGAGCTGGGCCCGGTTCGACGCGAGGCGCGCGTACATGTCGATGGTCTCTCGCTCCTCGAGGCCGAGCGCTCCGGCGAGACGGGCGATGTCGCTCTCGGAGAGGAGAACATGGCCGGGCCAGCGGCAGCACTCGCCGCAGCGCGCGCACGTGAAACGATCGGAAGGGCTCACGGTTTCGCGTCCTTCTTCCACTCGTACAGATCGTACCGCACGAGCCGCCCGTCGAGTCCACCGTTTCGGAGCGCCTTCTTCCACTTCGGGCGTAGCTCCACCCTCTTCGCCAGCTCCCGATCCCCGAAGTAGACGAGGGCGGTCGAGAGAGCGCAGCGCCGCCTGAGGAAATCGCCGAGCTCCTTGAGGAGCCGCCCGAGGTCCTCGCCGCGCCCGAGGCGGACCCCGTAGGGCGGGTTGCAGAGGACGACGCCCTCCTCGATCCCCGGATGCTCCTGAAAGCGCCGGACACGCACGCGTACGCGCTCCCCCCCGGGAAGAAGACGGAGGTTGGCCTTCGCGGCGGCCGCCGCTTCGGGCGAAACGTCGCTCCCCTCGATGAGCCCTGCGGGGATCCCGCGAATCTCCCCGTCCGCCTCCTCCTTCACCCGTCGCCACGCCTCCCCGTCGAAGTCGGGAAGGAAGCGAAACCCGAAAGCGGAGCGCAGGTACCCGGCGGGGATCCGGGCGGCGCTCATGAGCGCCTCCGCGAGAAGGGTCCCCGATCCGCACATCGGATCGACGAGGGGGCGGTCCCCGTTCCACTCGGAGAAGCGAACGATCGCCGCCGCGAGGGTTTCCTGCATCGGCGCCTCGACCGACGCCGCGCGGTACCCGCGACGGTGAAGCGACCCCCCGGACGTGTCGATGCCGACCGTCGCGCGGTCCGCGTGGATGTGGAGGCTGATCCGGACATCGGGGTTCCTCGGGTCCACGCTCGGGCGGATGCCGCGCGCCTCGCGGAAGCGGTCGGCGATCGCGTCCTTGAGCTTCTGCGCCGCGTACCGTGAATGCCGGAGACGGCTGTTCGAGACGTTCGCGTCGATGGCGAAGGTTCGTTGAGGGCTGAAAAGACTCGGCCAATCGAGCGAACGGCCGGCCCTGTAGAGGGCGTCGGTGTCCGGGCAGTCGAAGAGCCGGAGCGGCGCGAGAACGCGGGTGAGGAGCCGCGAGCAGTAGTTCACGCGGTAAAGCGCGCTGGGATCGGCAAGGAAGTGGAGGCCGCGATACGCGGGCCTCGCCTCGCGGGCGCCGAGCCGCTCGATCTCCTCCCGGCCGATCTCCTCAATCCCCTCGGCGATCTGGCCGAAGTACCTCCCGCTCTTCTGATACTCGAACATGGGAACGGCGCTGCGCCTATCTCCCGAAGAGGGTGGTTCCCTCTGCCTTCAGGTCTTCCACGGCCCGCATGACCCGTGCGG
>JBDRFQ010000236.1:0-5692 GCA_043818685.1 Candidatus Eiseniibacteriota bacterium | reverse complement strand
TTGTCGTAGTCCCCCCACGCGAGGTCCCCGCTGCACTCCCCTAGGATGCCGACGAGGTCCTGCTTGAGGGCCAGCGTCCCGGCGACGTTCTCGTACGTGCGCGTGACGAGCCCCGCGTCGCTCTCCCCGCAGATCACCACGTCGAGATCGTCGTCGCCATCGATGTCCCCCCACGCGGCGTCGCTTTTCCATACTCCGGTCAAGCTCTGGTCGAGCACGTAGTCGATCGGCTCCACGTAGCTGTAGTACACCTCGAGCCGGGGCCGGTACGACCCGGTCGCGTACTCCCGGCTCCGGATCGAGCCGGTCCGGTTCGCCCCCTGGGGGATCTCGTCCGGGTACTTGATGACCAAACCGTTGTTCGTGGAGGTGCCGGCGAACCAACCGCTCGCGAGGTCCGTGATCTCCCAGTCGAACCACTGGTTGTGCCCCACGCAACCGACCGGTCCCTTGTAGCTCTCCACCGTGCCGTTGTGCGTCGGCTTGTTATTCCAGGTGATCGCGGTCTCGTTCCACGACTGGGTCACCCGGTGGGCCGCCATCCGGTGGCCGCCGCCCCCCGATCCGCTGTACTGATAGAGCAGGACCCGCGCGAACTCGATGGTCGAGCCGGCCGGAATGCCGGAAAGATCGAAGGAGAGGTAGCTTCGCCGGTACGATCCGCCAGGGCCGCCGATCTGAAGGTACTCGGCGGTTCCGTAGTTGACGTCCGGGCTCTGGTTGGAAACAAACGAGTCCTTCGTCGGCTGAACCGACTCCTCGCTCGCGTCGTAGACCACCACGAGCATCGGCTCGTAGCCGGCGTACTCCCCGCTCCGGAACTCTCGCTTCTCGTAGACGTAGTCCTCGTACGCGTATTTGATGAGGATCCCGTGGTTCGAATAGGTGCCCGCCTGCCATCCCTGCGCCAGGCCCGTCAGGTCGCAGTACATCCGGGGGGACGGATCGGGCTCTTCGACCTCGGCGATCTCGGTTCCGTCCCAGGCGGGCTTGTTCGACCAGGTGATCGTTCCCTCCGTCCACGACTCGGTGACCCGGTAGATGGACCCCTCGTACGCGTAGTCGCTCGTCTGATCGTACAGGTAGAGATAGGCGACCTGGATCGTGGCGCCGACAGGAAGGAAGGAGAGGTCGAACTTGAGATACGATCGCATCGTGTCCACGTACCCGGGGTACCCGCCGCAGACGTAAAGGACGTTCGAGGTCCCGTAATTCCCCCCGGGATCTCCGCTCGTGACGTAGGCGTCCTGAGACGGGTGGAGATCCACCCTTCTCGCGAGGCCGTCCGCCGGGGCCAGCACGAGACCGACGAGGACAAGGAGCAGAACCCACTTCGACATGCTCGCGCCTCCTTTCGTTCGGACGCTTGGTCCGATGCACGCTTGTCTAGTGTCTCTCGGGGTCGCGTTCGGAAGATCGGCTTCAGGATGAGATCGCGGACGGTCCGGCCGGCGTGCGGAGGTCCTCGCGGGCGGATCCGGGAGGTGGGGGGAGTGCGCGAAACGCCTCATGAGCCCGTTGCCAGGGCACTCGGCTCGACGGTTCGGAGCAGACGCAAAGATGCCGGACAGCAGAAGTCGTCTGTGCCGGAGCCCGATTCGATCAGGTGGTGCATTGCAGGGTGCGAAACGTCTTGTTTTTGCGTTGCTATCATACCACTCGACGGCTTCTCTGACAACAGAAAACGGGGGAGCGGGCGAAAGCGCTCGCGTCCGCTCGGCCGCCGAGATCCGTCCTTGCGGGCGCGCCCTCTTTCGCGCAATATCGGATTCCATGCTGAGGATTCGGAACCTCCGGCGCGTCTTCCGGCTGGCCGGCGAGGAGATCCGCGCGATCGACGGCATCGACCTCTCGATCCGTGAGGGGGAGTATCTCCGCGTGATCGGCGCGTCCGGGTCGGGGAAGTCGACCCTCCTCAACCTCCTCGCGGCGCTCGACCGCCCGACCTCGGGCTCGATCGAGACGCCGGACGGGGACCTCTCGCGGCTCTCCTCCCGCGCGCTGGCCGCGTGGCGGGCGCGAGGCGTCGGAATGGTCTTCCAGACGTTCAACCTGATCCCGCACCGGAGCGCGCTTCAGAACGTCGAGATCGGCCTTCTCTTCGCAGGCGTTCCGCGGCGCGAGCGCCTCGCCCGGTCGGTCGAGATCCTCGGCCGCCTCGGTCTTTCCGGCCGGCTCCATCATCGGCCCGCCGATCTCTCGGGGGGAGAGCAGCAGAGGGTCGCGCGCGCGCGCGCGGTCGTCAAGCGCCCGCGGCTTCTCCTCGCCGACGAGCCGACCGGCAACCTGGACGAGGAGAACGCGGCGGCGACCGTGCGCCTCCTCGCCGAGCAGAACCGCGAGGGGGTCACGGTCGTCCTCGTCACCCACGATCCCAAGCTCGCGCACGAGGACGCTCATCGAACGGTGCGGCTCCACTTCGGACGGATCGTCGAGACGGTCGAGCACCGAACGGAGCGGGGGGGAAGCGGCGCATGATCCTCGGCGAGTTCGTCGGGCTCGCGCTCGGGAACCTCCGTCGCACGAAGCTCCGCTCCGCCCTCACGATCGCCGGGGTCGCGGTCGGGGTCGGCTCCCTCGTCGCGATGCTCTCCTTCGCTTTCGGCGTCGAGAGGAACGTCACGGGGGAGTTCGAGAAGATGGGGCTCCTCCGCACGCTGCAGGTGACGCCCGCCTCCCCCCAAGCCGACTCGCTCGATGGGGAGCCGCCCGTGCTGGACGCGGCCGTTCTCGACCGGATCGCCGCGATCCCCGGGGTCTCGTTCGCCTACCCGCAGCACGCGTTCGATGCGAGGATCCGATGGGACGGACGGGAGGAGGAGGGGCGCGTGCAGGCCCTGCCGGCCGGCTTCTCCGAGCGGCGCAGCGTCGGCAAGATGGTCGCCGGCCGCTTCTTCGCGTCGGACAGCGTCCCCGAGGCGGTCGTGAGCCGCTCCTGGATCCGCCGGCGCGAGATCCCCGCGGACTCGATCCTCGGCCGTTCGTTGACGCTTCAAGGGGCGGGGGTCCCGGAGGTCGGGCTCGTCCTCTTCGGGAAGTGGCTCGTCGGCCGGGGCGTCCCGCCGGAGAGCGCGGGCCGCCTCGTGCGGATCGGCGAGAAGGTCCTCGGGGGAACGCGGGGCGGCGCGTGCGAGGTTCGCGTCGTCGGCGTCGCCGAGATGTCGGAGGGCCTCGGCTTCCGTCTCGGGGACGTGCTCGTTCCACCCGGCGTTCTCGCGGGCCGCGACTTCTTGTCGTTCAGTAACCCCATCGAGCTCGCCGCGATGCTCGAGAGCCCGCTCACGTCCGGCTGGCCGATGCTCGTGGTGACGCTCGAGAGCGAGAGGGACCGGGAGCGGGTGCGGGGGGAGATCGAGGCGGCGGGCTTTCGGGTGTTCGATTTTCTCGAGCGCTTCGCCGACCTTCGCCGCGGCTTCCTCGTCATGGACGCGCTCGCGGGGGTGGTTGGGTTCATCGCGATCTTCGTCGCGGCGCTCGGCATCACCAACACTCTGGTCATGTCGATTCTGGAGAGGACACGGGAGATTGGAATCTTGAAGTCTCTCGGCGCCGAGGACCGCGACATTCGAAGGGTCTTTCTCGTCGAGTCAGCGGCGATCGGCGCGATCGGTTCGTGCGCCGGCCTGCTGCTCGGGTGGGGGGTGAGCCGCCTCGCCTCCGCCCTGTTCCAGGGCTGGATGGCGACCCAGGACGTTCTTCCCCTCGATGTCTTTCATCTCCCGGTCTGGGCCGCCGCCGCGGCGATCCTCTTCGGGATCGCGGTGAGCGTCGCGGCGGGGTTCTACCCCTCTGGCCGCGCTGCCCGCGTGGACCCCGTGCAGGCCCTCCGGGGGGAGTAGGCGGATCGACGGCCGGATCTCCTGTGGGCGACGGTTCGTCTCCCCGCACCCCCGCCGTTGACTCGGAGAAGGGGCGAGGATACGATCCTCCGAAGATGCCGAATCGTGAGGAGAGGATTCGTTCGGAGATCAAGGGTCGTTTCCGATCCGGGCGGCCGCGCGGAGGACGCGCGACCGTGCTCCTCCTGTTCGTCTTCTTCCAGGTTCTCTACGCCCTCTTCGTCATGCCGGTCTTCCCTATGGTCGGGGACTCCGCGGACTACGCGTCGCTCGTCTCGCACGGGGTCTTCGATCGGCACGCGACGCACATCGGTTTCTACCTGATTCACTACCCCCTCGACGCGTTCAATCGAACCCTGATCGGTCTCGACGGCGACCTCTTCCTGAACCTCCTCACGACCGCATTCGGTGCGCTCACCGTGCCCATCGTCTTTCTCCTTCTGTCGAACGTGCTCGGCGGGAGCCCGGCGAGGAAGAACAGGGCCGCGCTGTACGGCGCGATTGTCTATGGCCTCGGAGGAATCGTCTGGTATCACGCGGAGTTCTTCGAGACGCCGGCCCTCATGCTTCTCGCTGCGTACGCGGCGCTCCTCCTGTTCCTCCAGGGACGCTGCAAGACGGCCGGGGCGTGCCTTGCCCTCTCCGCTCTCGTCTCCCAGGCCGTGGCGCCGCTCGGAGGCGTCTTTCTCGCGGCCGCCCTCTTTCGCCGGGTCCCCGTCTCGAAGATCGCCGGGTTCGCGGCAGCGTTCGTTCTGGTCCTCCTCGCCGGAGTTCTCCCGGTCCGCGAGGACTTCCTCTGGGGAACCCGGGGGCTTCTCTCCGTCCAGGCGTACTATCCGCCCGCGCCGTTCTGGAAGACGGCCTTCTCACTCGCGCACACGATGCTCGAGTCCTACTGGCCCCTGGCGGTGCTCTTCCTCTTCGCGCTCCCCGAGGTCCGAAGGCAGCCGGAGCTCGGCTGGATGACCCTCGCGTCCGCTCCTCTCCTCTGCTCCGTCGGCTCGAGGATCGGCCACAGGGACTACGGAGTCGTCTGGCTGCCGGCGGCGTTCTTCGCGGCGGCCTGGCTCGGGCTCGGGTTCGGCGCGCTCGCCGCCCGGCTTCGTCGATGGACGGAAACGGCGGCCGCTCTCGTCGTAGGGCTTCTCTTCCTGACAGCGACGCTCGTCACCTACATCCTGCCGAAGCGAGAGGCGTGGGTGAGGGCGGACGAGTGCATGGCCCGCGTCTACGAGCACGCGAAGGCCGGGCACCTCATCGCCGACCCGTACGCCGGCTACGCCTACGCGCATCGGTTCTGGCCCGAGCTCGAAAACGTGTGGGAGGCCCCTTGGTCCGAAATGCCGGCCGAGGCGAGCGCGCTCGACGAGATCTTGCTTCGGGGGCCGGTCTTTCTGCTCGATTACCATCCGCCGTCGCATTTCCTCCGAGAAGCACTTCTCGAGAATCCGCTGGGGGCGCGTCTGCTCCCGCCTGAAAAGCGGGCTCAGTACGTGGAGGAGTTTGACATGATCTCCGACGAGCTCAGGGAGCGGGAGCCGGGGAGAGGAATGGACCTCGTGTTCCGCTGCAACGGGGCGCGTCTCTGGCGGATCTCGGGCGACGAGCGAGGAACACCGTGAACGCGCATCGCCGAGGTCCGTTCCGCGCCGCCGTGTCGGGGTTCTTCGCGGCCCTGATGACCCTCTGGGTGGTCGATGTCGGGGTGAACCTCGCCCTGGTGGAGAGGACCCTGACCGGGGGGAAATTCGCCGCGCGCCTCACGGACTATCTCGGTCTCCTCCTCGTTGAGAGCCAGCTCGCCCTCGCGGCGGTCGTGCTGAGCGGGGTGGGGGCGGTCCTCGTCCGCGCGA
>JBDRFQ010000235.1:0-2233 GCA_043818685.1 Candidatus Eiseniibacteriota bacterium | reverse complement strand
CGCGTTCATCGCCGAGCGGCCGGGCGCCTTTCTCGCGCTTACCGGGCGGAAGCTCGTCCACCTTTTCTCCTCCCACGAGATGCCGAACGTCGAGGACCCCAATTTCTACCGCCGGCGATCCTCCATCCTGTCGTTCCCGCTCCTCCTCTCCTTCGGGGTGGTCGCCCCTCTCGCCCTCGTCGGCATCGTCGGGCGGAAAAGGCGGGACCGGGAGATCCCGATCCTCCTGGCCGGCGGGACGTACGCCCTGTCGGTCGTTCTCTTCTTCGTGAACGCGCGCTACCGCCTCCCCCTCGTTCCGTTCTTCGTTCTCTACGCCTCCGCCGGTCTCGTCGAGACCGCCCGGGCGCTCCGGCGGGCGCGCCGGGGCCCGCGCGGGCTCCTTTACGCGCCACTCGCCCATCTCGCCGCCGGTCTTCTCCTCGTCAACTGGAACCCGATCGAGCCGCCCGCGGACCCGTCGCAGACGCGCTTCAACGAGGGATGGGCGGCGCAGAAGACCGGGGATTACGAGAGGGCGTTCGAGGAGTACGCCGGGGTGAGCCGATCGAGCCCGTGGTACGGGCCCGCGCTCAACAACCGCGCGACCGTCGAGCTGAACCGCGGGGAGACCTCCGCGGCGATCGGGCATTTGATTGATGCCCTCACGATCGACTCGACGTATTTCGAGGCGTGGTCGAACCTCGGACGCGCCTACTACGCCGAGGGCCGGATGGCGGAGGCGGCGAGCGCCTTCGAGAGGGCCGCCCGCCTCTGGCCGTACGACCCGTCCTTCCACGCGAACCTCGGCCTCGCCCGGAAGGGCGCCGGCGAAATCGAGGGGGCCGCGCGGGCCTTCCGCGCCGCGCTCGAGACGGACGAGGCCTACGGAAAGGCGCGCCTCCACCTGGCCGAGATCCTTCTCGCCTCAGGGCGGCCCGGAGAGGCGCTCTCCCACCTCGAGCGGGTGGTCCGGGACGAGCCGGAGAACGCGGCCGCGCGGCACCTCCTCGCCCTCTCTCTCGAGGCGCTCGGACGAACCGACGAGGCCAGAGCCGCCTGGTGGGATCTCCTCCGGATCGCGCCCCCCGGCTCACCCCCCGCGGAGAAGGCCCGCGAGGCGCTCGAGGGAGCCCCCTCTGGCCGTTGAGAAGGCGCCGCCCTTCCGATAGACTCGATGGCCGCAATGAAACCGGCCCCGATCATCCCCCACGGAAACATCCTGATCATACAGACCGGGTTCGTCGGCGACATGGTGCTCACGACCCCTCTCCTTCGAGCGGTGCGGCGCGCGGCCCCGGGCGCCTCGATCACGCTCCTCCACGCGCCGAGGACCGTGGAGCTCGTCCGGCGCTCCCCTCGCGTCGATCACCTCGTTTCCTTCGACAAGCGGGGGAGCGAGAAGGGGGTCTTCTCCACGGCGCGGATAGGGATCGAGCTTCGCCGGCGCCGGTTCGACCTCGTGATCTCCCCGCACCGCTCGATCCGGAGCGGAGTGCTCGCCCTCGCGACGGGAGCGGGAAGGCGTATCGGCTTCGACCACTACCCGAGCGCCCTCTTCTACACCGACGCGGTCCCCTACAGCCGCTGGGAGTCGACCTTCGTCCGCCGCAAGCTCCGGCTTCTCGAGCCGCTCGGCGTCGAGAAGAGCGACGAGCGCACGGAGGCGTACTTCAACGAAGAGGACGCCGAGGCGGTGGACGGGCTTCTCCGCGCGGCGGGCGTTCGCCCGCCCTTCGCCGTCCTCGCGCTCGGTTCCGCCTGGCCGACGAAGCGATGGCCGGGAGAGCGGTTCGGCGAGCTTGCCGCGATCCTTCGGGAGCGCGGAATCGGAAGCGTTCTCGTCGGCGGCGCGTCCGACTCGGGAGCCGCGGCCGAGGCGGTCCGCGCCGGGCCCGCGGCCGACCTGACCGGGAAGACGACCCTCGAGGTCCTCGCCGCGCTCCTCTCGCGGGCCTCCCTCTTCATCGGAAACGACTCCGGAACCCTGCATCTCGCGTGCGCCGCCGGGGCTCCCTCCGTCGCCCTCTTCGGCCCGACCGGACCCGAGCAGTTCCGCTTCGACGAGAAGGTGCGCGTCGTTCGAAGCGGCGCCCCGTGCGCCCCCTGCTCCGATCACGGATCGAAGGAGTGCCCGCTCAAGAACTGGATCTGCATGCCCGAAATCGGCGCGGCCGGGGTCGCGCGCGAGGCGGAGGCCCTGCTGAACGCGGCGGGCGGGGGGGGGGGAGCTCTCCATGGGTGACCTGAGCGC
>JBDRFQ010000234.1:0-10036 GCA_043818685.1 Candidatus Eiseniibacteriota bacterium | reverse complement strand
AGCTCGTCGGGGCCGTAGAGGCGAGGGCGCGCCTCTACCTGGAGGCGGACGAGCGGAAGCCCCACATCCACTCCGTGGACGGGCACCTCTCCGCGCTCTCGGAGATCGCGGCGGAGGTGCTCTGCAGGCGGTTCGGGATGGGGCGGCCGCACTGGGAGGGGCTTTCGCAGAAACGGCTGGTCCTCACCCTTCTCCCCGGGGTGACCGAGGACGTCTATCGCGATCTGTACCAGGGGCGGCTGGACTACACCGTGCGCCGCCTGAGCAGCTGGCTCGCCCAGAAAGGGGCGGAGATGTCCTTGAGGATGAGATGAGCGTCTGTTGGGAAGAGGAGCGAATCGAGAGGGGGGCGATCCGGTGGGCGGCCGAGGAGTCCTCGGGAGACGCGACCGTCTCGAACGAAATGGCCGGCTTTCTCGATCACGCGCGCGGGTGTCGCCGGTGCGCCGATCTCCTCGCCCTCTTTCTCGAAACGGAACGCCGCGTTCTCGCCGAGGCGTCGATCGGTTGCTACCCGCTCGTCGCGGCCGGCCCGAACGTCGTCGATCTGGAGGAGATCTCCGAGCGGGTCCTGCGCCGGGCCCCGCTCCGCGACCCGGAGGGCGCCGACTTCTCTCTCGCGGCGCAGCACGCCGGCCCCGCCGCGGAACGGCGCGACGACGGCCGGGCGGAGGCGGCTCGGTCGTTCGCGAGCCGCGACGGTCTCTACCTGGTGCGCGTGCTCCCGATCGAGAGCGGGTCGGGCCGGACCGCGGTCCTCCTCGTCGATGAGACGGCGGGGAGGCCGGGCCGCGCCCTCCTCCGCTTCGGAGGCGGGGAGTATCCGTTCGACGATTCCGGCCACGCGGTCCTCCCGGAGACCCCGGCGGGCCGGGTCCAACTCGTCTTTCTCTGATCACCCGTACCAAGCAGTCCGAGGGCTAGCATGAATCCGAGAGAGGTTCACGAGGTCAGCGCCGAGCTGCATGAGCTCCTCGGCGTCGGGCAGCCTCCGGCGGTCGCCCTTCTCCTCCGGACCCGTTTCCTCTCCGCCGTGATCCCGCTCGGCCCCGCGGTGTGGAGCGCGTACGGCTTCGACGTAGCGCGCTCTCTCGCCGCCGCTCTCGCCGCCGCGCCCGCCCGCTTTCTCCCGGGAGACGGGCTCCCCGAGATCCGGCGCGTCCTCGAGGAGGCGAGAGGGCGCCCCGTTCCTCCCCACGCGGAGACCGGGGGATGGGAGAGCGATACGGCCGAGGCGTTCCGGGCACTGGAGCGCGCCGAGAAGCGGGCCTCGGGCGCCCTGCGCTTTCGGCGGGCGGGGGGGATCGCTCTTCCCTCGGTCGGCCGCTCCTCCTTCGAGGGGCGTGTCCTCGTCCCGGTGGTGGCGGGGGTTCGCGGCGAGGCCGCTTCCACTCTGTTCCAGGGGGTCGCTTGCGGTCTTCTCGTCCCGCTTCGCGTCCGGATCGACGGGATGCTCCGGACCGCGGCCGCGAGCGGCCCGGTCATTCTCCACGGCGTGCCGGGGCCGAGGGAGAAGGAGCTTCGGGAGGTCTTGGCGGGGCTCTCCTCGCTCGGGCTCCCCGCGGTTCCCCCCCTTCGCAGGTGTCTCTTTCGAATCGACTGGGACGAATCCGCCGCGAGCCTCGAGGGGCGGAGCGCGGAGCTCGGGCTCTTCCTCGCCGCCGCGGCCGCCTACTCGGCGCTCGGCCTCGCCGGCCCGCGCGGCTGGGTGAGGGACCGGACCGCCTTTACCGGTGTCGTCGAGGGAGGGCGGGTGGAGGAGATCGACCGGGGCACCTTGAGCGCCAAGGTGTCCGCGTGCTTCCACGGTCCGGTCGATACGCTCTTCGTTCCGGCGTCCCAGAGGGGGGAGGCGGAGGAAATCGCCCGCCGCCTCGAAGGGCCCCACGCCTCCCGTCGCCTTCGGGTCCGCGGCCTCTCCTCTCTCGCCGAGGCGTGGAACGACCCGGAGGCGATCGCGAGAACCGGCCGGAGCGTGCCGGAAAGAGCGGCGGTGGCCGCGAGACGGTTCGCGATGAGCCCTCTTCTCGTCGGCATCGCCGCGCTCGCCCTCCCTGTCCTCGTCTTCCTGATCGTTCAGCAGCTTGTTCTCGAGCGCAACCTCCCGGTCGCGGCGAGGTGGGAGGGGGACCGGATCGTCGCGGCGAACGCGCGCGGAAGGGACACGGCGGTCCTCGAGGACGGGCTCATCCGGCCCGAGATCGTCGAGAACTGTACATTCGACAAGATCGGAAAACGCCTCGCGGTCTGGGACCTCGATGGGGACGATGAGAACGAGATCCTGGCGATCTACCGGGGGAGCTCGACCAAAACCGACCGCATCGCCGCGTTCGACAGGCGCGGAAGGCGGCTCTGGGACCACTCGGCCGGAACGCTCGGCCTGCCCGATGACGCCCCCCGAACGGACATGCAATGGCTGGCCTTCTATTCGAGCGGTTCGCGCCGGGAGGGCTCGCTCATGCTGATCGTTACGCGGAGGGTGCCGCCGCGGGCGCTCGCCTTCGTCGATTGGATCGACGGCCGAACGGGCGAGCACCTCGGCATGATCCGGAACGAGGGGCACATCGAGGGTGCGTTCGCCGTTGATGTCGGCGACGACTCCGACCCGGAGTACTTCCTCTCCGCGACGGACAACGAGACATCGATGGGGCTTCTCTCCCTGATTCGCCCGTCCGCCTTTTCGCGTCCGGAGAGAACCGTGCCGGCGGTGGAGGTCCCCTCGCTGACCGAACCGAGGAGCCTGCAGAGGGGGCTCGTCGTCTCGATTCGATTCCCTCTCGACGCCTTCTCCCACACGCGCGCGCACGCCCGCGAGGTGACGGAGGACCGGGACCGGGTCTTTCGCGTTGCCGTGGCGGGCGGGGGGGAGGGGTCCCTGCTCGAGAGGTGCATTCTCTACACGCTCGACTTCTCCGACCCGGAGCGGCCGTCGCTCGAGGGCATCCAACTCACCGATGTGTTCCGCTCGATCATCGCGAGGAGCCATCCGGGGACGAGCGAGGAGGACCTGGAGGCCGAGCGGGACCGCCTGGCCCGCGGGACCCTCTGTCTGACGGCCGAGGGGTGGCGGCCGATCCGGCGGGTCGGGCCGTAGGCGGCGCGGCTCGATCGCGCAGGGAGATCCGGGACGCGTACCGGCGCCTGGTCCTCGCGCGCCTCCTGGATTCGGTGCGTGTCCCCGGTTTGAGCGCCGGGCCCGGCGCCTTCTTTTCTGAAACGCCGCGGTGCGGGGCGTATGTGTACGAGGGAGGTGTCGGGGAGGCGAGTCGTGAGCAGGACGCGAGAGAGCGAGAACGAGCCCCGTCCCGAGCGGCGGGGCCTTCCGGGCGGGATCTCGATGGCGGACGGATGGCGGTTCATCGGTCTCGAGCACGGCGACGACAAGGAGCGCCTCTTCGCTCTGCACGGGACGCCGCCGGCAGGCCAAATCCGCGTCAACCGGGAGACCAAGAGGGTTCTTGTCTGCTACTACGTGAAGGGGTCCCCGTCGGACAGCATCGGGGTGATCTACGACGTGGAGTCCGAGCGGATCACCTTCGTCTCCGTCCTCGCCGACGCAGAGGGGGGCGGCCGCGAGGTGAAGGACCACCTGTCGGCGCGCGGCATCTCCGAGCCCTTGCTTGATTTCCTCGGCCGTCGTCCCTGCGATCTGATCGAGGCTCTCGGGCCTCCCTCGACGAGTGGTCCCGAGGCCTCTCTCCGCTACGACCGGGGAAACAGCACGCTCGCTTTCGAAGCGTACGACCGGGACGGCGGCCGGATCAGCCGGATCAGCGTCTTCTACTGGCACGATCCCGAATCGTGACCGCCCTCTCTCCCTCCGCCCTCCTCGGGCCGCCCCTCGTGTTGTCTCCTCTCGCTTCCTCGGCTAGACTGGTCGGGCGCCGCGTACGGAGCGGCCATCGGGGAGATAAGGCATGAGGAAGACGGACCGCGCGCGGGAGCGCGAGCGGTTCTGGCTGAACGGGCGGTTCGTGAACGAGCCGGCGGCGAAGGTCTCCGTTCTCGATCGCGGCCTCCTCTACGGCGACGCGCTCTACGAGGTCGTTCGCTTCTACAATCGGAGAGTCTTCCTGCTCGAGGATCACCTGGAGCGGATCTTCGGCGAGGCGGAGGCGATCGGCCTTCCCGAGCCGTTCGGGCGCGAGGCGATCGCGCGCTCGGTCCGGGGTCTCGTCGCGCGCTCGGAGAAGCCGGACGGGCTCGTCCTGCTCCAGTGGACCCGCGGGGAGGGGCCGAGGCAGCTCGCGCCGCCGCCCGGCCTCGAGGGGACGGTCTTCGCGATCCGGCTCCGCCTTCCCGCGATACCCCGCGCTCTCCGCGAGCGGGGGGTCGATGTCGTCACGCACCCCGACGGCCGCTGGCTCTCCACGCACATCAAGAGCACGAACCTCCTCGCCAGCGTTCTGGCGAGGGGGATGGCGGCCGAGGCGGGCGCGTGGGAGGCGATCCTGCACAGGGGCGCCGGCGCGCGCGCCCGGATCACCGAGGGAACCTCGTCGTCGCTCTTTCTCGTCTCGGGGGGGGGGCTCATCACCCCGGCGGTGCGGGGCCTCCTTCCCGGGATCACGCGGAGCGTCGTTCTCGCGGTCGCCCGCGAGGAGAGGATCCGTGCGGTCGAGAGGACGGTGCGCCTCGAGGAGCTGTCGGGCGCCGACGAGGCGTTTCTCACCTCCACGTCGGCGGAGGTTCTTCCGATCCGCCGGGTGAACGGAGAGGCGCTCCGGCGATCCTCCCCCGGTCCGGTCACGAGGCGGCTCGCGGCCGCGTTCTCCCGCTTCCGGCGCCGGATCCTGGCGCGGACCCCGCGAGTCCAGGCCCTATAACACAAATCGTGACAACAAGTTAACGGAGTCGTCCTGCGGGCCGCCCTCCGGCCCAGGATCCCTCCCCGCTGGGTGGCGGGGTGGACAGCGTCCCCACGCTCGGGCATACTCCCCGCGAGCGCGCTCCTCCCGACCGCCGGCCCCGACCCCCCGCGCAGGGCATGCGGCGCCCGGCAGGACGGCGCCGCGCCCATCGGGAAAGCAGGATACTCGAAATGCATCTTGTTTATGTGTCATCGGAAGTCGAGCCTTTCGCCAAGACGGGAGGCCTGGCGGACGTCGCCGCCGCGCTCCCCCGTTCGCTGGCGCGAAGGGGACACCGGATCTCCGTGGTTCTGCCTTTCTACGGCGTGACGAAGAAGAAGGGTCTCAAGACCAAGCCCACCGACTGGACGATCCGAGTCCCGATGGGCGAGGGCGAGGAGACCGCGCGCATCTTCGAAGCTCGGATGGAGAAGAAGGGGCGCTACCTTCTCGTCGAGCACGCCGGGTACTACGAGGCGGGGGACGGCCTCTACGGGACGCCCGAAGGTGACTACCCGAACAACAGCAGCCGCTTCGCCTTCTTCTGCAAGGTCGCCGCGGATCTGATCGGGCAGATCGGCGAGCCGGTCGACATCGTTCACTGCAACGACTGGCAAACGGGGCTTCTCCCGGCCTATCTCGAGATCGGGCGGGGCCGCTCCGTCGTTCCCGGCGGCACCCGAACGGTCCTCTCGAACCACAACCTCGCCTATCGGGGGGCCTGCCCCGCCGAGGAGTACGCGGTCACCGGCCTCCCCGCCGAGCTCTACCGTCCCCACGGCGGCGTCGAGTTCTATGGGAAGGTCAGCTTCCTCAAGGCGGGGCTCCTTTTCGCCGACGCCGTTACGACGGTGAGCCCGAGGTACGCCGAGGAGATCCGAACCGCGGAGCTCGGCGAGGGGATGGAGGGTCTTCTCGCTTCCCGGGGCGGCCGCCTCTTCGGCATCCTGAACGGGATCGACGCGGATGTGTGGAACCCGGAGACGGATCCTCTCATCCCCTCGCGCTACTCGATGAAGAACCTCGCCGGGAAGAAAAGGTGCAAGACGGCGCTCCAGAAGGAGTGCGGGCTCGAGATCGATCCGTCGGTTCCCCTCGTTGGGATGGTCACGCGGCTCGCCGACCAGAAGGGGATCGACCTCGTCGTCGAGGTCCTTCCGCGGCTCCGCCGCGCGAAGCACCAGCTGGTGATCCTCGGCACGGGAGACGAGAGGTACCACGAGATCTTCCGGGCGCTCCAGAAGAAGAAAAGCCGCTCGGTGAGCGTGCACATCAAGTTCGACGACGCGCTCGCGCACCGGATCGAGGCGGGGGCGGACATCTTTCTGATGCCCTCCCGATACGAGCCGTGCGGGCTGAACCAGATGTACAGCCTCCGCTACGGGACCGTCCCGGTGGTTCGCGCCACGGGCGGGCTCGCCGACACCGTGGTCGACTGCACGGGGGAGACTCTCGGGTCGGGAACCGCGACCGGCTTCCGGTTCGAGGAGGCGACGCCGGATGCGCTCGAGGGGGCGCTCCGGCGTGCCTTCGCTCTTTTCCCCGACCGGCGAGCCTGGCTCAAGCTCGTCCGGGCGGGAATGGCCGCGGATTTCTCCTGGGAGAGGAGCGCCGCGGAGTACGAGAAGCTCTACGCGAGGCTTCTCGCGGAGCCGGCCCCGGCCTCCGCGTAGGAACGGACAACAGGGACGCCGAATGAAGACGATCCGCTTCGCGCTCGCGCTCCATGCGCATCAGCCGACCGGGAACTTCGATCACGTGTTTCGGGAGGCGTACGAGACCTGCTATCTCCCCTTCCTCGAGGAGGTGGAGAAACACCCCGCGATCCCCTTCACGCTCCACTACAGCGGGATCCTCCTCGAGTGGCTTGAGAAGAACGCGCCCGAGTATCTCGATCGCCTGAAACCGCTCGTGAAGCGGGGCCAAGTCGAGCTCCTCGGGGGCGGGTTCGGCGAGCCGATCCTCGTCATGCTCTCCGACCGGGACCGCCTGGGGCAGATCCGCGCGATGAGCGCCTACCTCGAGGAGCGCTTCGGCGGGAAGCCCCGCGGGGCGTGGCTCACCGAGCGTGTGTGGGAGCAGTGTCTTGCCCACGATCTCGCCGCCGCGGGCGTCCGCTACACGATGGTCGACGACTCGCTCTTCCGGCTCTCGGGGCTCCGCGGAGAGGAGATGCTCGGATCGTTCACGACCGAGGACCGGGGCGAGACGATCCGCGTGTTCCCGCTCAGCGAGGCGCTCCGCTATCACATTCCCTTCAAGACGGTGGAGGAGACGATTCGCTACATCGAGTCGCTGGCGACGGAGGAGGGGGACCGCCTGATCGTCTACGGCGACGACACGGAGAAGTTCGGCGGTTGGCCGGGAACCCACGAGCACGTCTACGTGAACGGATGGCTCGCGCGCTTCCTCGATGCCGTCGAGGAGAACCGGTCGTGGATCCGCCTCGTCAAGCTCTCGGACGCGCTCGCCCTTCCCCCGAGCGGCAAGGTCTACCTCCCCGACGCGAGCTACCGCGAGATGACCGAGTGGGCCCTCCCGGCGCGAGCCCGGATCGAGTACGCCGCCCTCCGGGAGGAGATGGGGGAGGATCTCGCCCGCCGCGCGGCGCTCTTCTTTCGCGGGGCGCAGTGGAGGAGCTTCCTCGCGAAGTACCCGGAGGCGGCCGAGATGCACGGGAAGATGGCCGGCGTGAGCC
Organism: Candidatus Eiseniibacteriota bacterium; assembly: GCA_043818685.1. GTDB lineage: Bacteria > Orphanbacterota > Orphanbacteria > Orphanbacterales > Orphanbacteraceae > VGIW01. Next base: position 2,488 of record JBDRFQ010000234.1, on the reverse strand, counting down.
GCCGGGTGGCCGCTCTCCCCGCGAAGAGCGCGAAGAAGCGGGAGGCCGAGATGGAGCTCTATCGCGGGCAGACGAACTGCGCCTACTGGCACGGCGTCTTCGGCGGGCTCTACCTTCCGCATCTCCGCTCGGCGATCTACGGGAAGCTGATCGCCGCGGAGGCGATCGCCGAGCGCGCCGCGAGGGGAACGGAGAAATGGGCGGACGTCGAGACGGCCGACCTCGATCTCGACGGGAACGAGGAGGTCCGCCTCTCGACGGACCGGCTCGTAGTCGCGGCTCACCCGCGGCGCGGCGGGCAGATCTACGAGATCGACGATCGCGAGCGGTCCTTCAACCTCGTCGCGACGATGACGCGGAGGGAGGAGGCGTACCACGAGAGGGTGCGGCGCGGATCGGGCGGCGGCCCGAACGATGTCGCGAGCATCCACGATCGGGTCGTATCGAAAGAAACGGGGCTGGAAGAGCTCCTCGTGGTCGACCCGAACCGGCGCGCGACGCTGGTCGATCATTTCTTCGCGCCCGGCGCCGCGCTCGACGACGTCGCGGGAGGCGATCCCCCCGAGCTGGGCGACTTCGCATCGGCCCCCTACGGGCACGAGATCGAGAGAAAGAAGACGTCGGCGCGCGTGCGGCTCTCCCGCCTGGGATCGCTGCGCGCCGGGCGCGGGGAGCACCCGGTGCTCGTCGAGAAGAAGGTGAAGGTCGCCGCAGGCTCCCCGGATTTCGAGGTCCGCTACCGCGTGGAGAACAAGGGAAGATCCCGGATCGAGGCGCTCTTCGCCGTCGAGTTCGCCTACGCTCTCCTCGCCGGGAACGCGCCGGACCGCTACCTCGTGCACGAGGAGAAGAACGCCGGCCCACTCGCGAGCCGCCTCGATCTCTCCCCCTGCCGCCGGGTCGGGGCGAAGGACGAATGGCTCGGTCTTTTCACCGGGATCGAGATCGACAAGGAAGCGCCCGTTTGGGTCTTCCCGATCCGGACCGTTTCGCTCTCGGAGGGCGGGTTCGAGTCGGTCTATCAGTGCACGATGATCCTCCCGCGCTGGCGCCTCGCGCTCGATCCGGGGGAGGAGTGGACCGTCGGCATCCGTCACTTCCTGCGGCCGGCCCGGGGAGGATGAACCGCGTGCGTTCGGGCGCCGACGAGATCCACCTCATCATCCACGGCCACTTCTACCAGCCGCCCCGTGAGAACCCGTGGCTCTCCGTGATCGAGGCGCAGGAGGGCGCCTTCCCGTATCACGACTGGAACGAGAGGATTCTCGCCGAGTGCTACCGCCCGAACACCCGCTCGAGGATCCTGAACGGGTTCGGGAGGATCCGCGACATCGTCAATAACCTCGAGCGGATCAGCTTCAACTTCGGGCCGACGATCCTCACGTACCTCGAGCGCACCGATCCGGAGACCTACCGGGGGATTCTCGAGGCGGATCGGGCGAGCGCGGCGGTCCGCTCCGGGCACGGCAACGCGATCGCCCAGGCGTATCATCACGTGATCCTACCGCTCGTCCCGCGCGAGGATCGCGAGCTCCTCATCCGGTGGGGACTCGACGATTTCGAGCGCCGCTTCGGCCGGAGGAGCGAGGGGATCTGGCTCCCCGAGACGGCGATCCACGCGGGGACGGCGCTCGATCTCGCGCGCGCGGGGATTCGCTTTGTGATCCTCTCCCCGCATCAGGCGGGGCGGACGAGGCCCCTCGAAGGCGGGAAGTGGAGGGACGTCTCGGACGGGTCGATCGATCCGCGGCGCGTCTATCGTCTCTTTCCCGATCCGAAGGACCGCGGCCTCTTCATCGACGTGCTCTTCTATCAGAGCGGTCTCGCCGCCGGCATCAGCTTCGATCACTACCTTCGCAGCGCGGACGATCTCGGGAGAAGGCTGCTGGATGCGGCCGGCGAGCCCCGGGGCTTCCCGCGCCTCGTGCACGTCGCGACGGACGGGGAGGTCTACGGTCATCATGAGCCGTTCGCGGACATGTGCCTCGCGGCGCTCTTCGGCTCGGTGACCGATCGTCTCGGGCTCCGCGTCACGAACCCCGGGGAGTTTCTCGACCGGGTTCCGCCCGAGCACGAGGTCGTGCTCGCCCCCGGCCCCGGCGGGGAGGGGACCGCGTGGAGCTGCCCCCACGGGGTCGGCCGCTGGAGCCGCGACTGCGGCTGCTCGATCGGGCGCCGCGAGGGTTGGAACCAGGCGTGGAGGGGGCCACTCCGGGAGGCGCTCCTTCACCTGCGAAAGGACCTCCTCGCTCTCTTCGACGACGAGGCCCCCCGCTTCTTCCGCGACCCGCGCCGCGCGCTCGAGGCGTACGTCGGGGTGCTCTCCGAGGGAACGGTTGAGTCGTGGCGGGTTTTTCTCGAGCGGGAGGGGAGCGAGGCGGCGCTTCGGGACGGGGAAAGCGCGTGGCGGGCGCACCGCGTTCTCGAGATGGCCCACGGCGCCCTCCGGATGTTCACGAGCTGCGGCTGGTTCTTCGACGACCTCGCC
>JBDRFQ010000233.1:0-14521 GCA_043818685.1 Candidatus Eiseniibacteriota bacterium | reverse complement strand
GCCGAAGCTAGGAACTCGACGCTCTTCGAAAATGCGGCGGCGCTCGGCGGCGGCCTCTTCCTGGACGACCCGTATCAGGCCGACGGCTCTTTCGTCCTCGAAAACTGCATCATCGCTTTTTCGACAGACGGCGGCGCGGTCTACGGGTCCTCGGGGGTGAACTCGGACAGCCTCTTCGTGGGGTGCACGGACATCTACGGCAACGCGGAAGGGGACTGGGTTTGGTGCTTCTCCGGCTGGGACACGTTAAACGACAACATGAACGTCGACCCCCTCTTCTGCGACACGGCGATGACGGACCTGACATTGGACGAACGATCGCCCTGCGCCGCTTGGAACGCTCCTGGCTGCGGGCTGTTGGGCGCTCAGCCCGTCCGCTGCGGCCCCGAAATCTACCTTGAAGAGCACAGCGTCGGCCTCGTGGTCGCCGAGGGAGGAGCGGGGTGCGATTCCATCGCGATCTGGAACCTCGGCGACAAGGAACTGCACTGGACGGCCTCGGCCGCGTGCGGATGGGTGACGGCTCTTCCGGATTCGGGCGCCCTTCCCGGAGACGACTCCGTCGTGGTCCGGGTCTGCGCGGACGCGAGCAGCCTCTCCCCCGGAATCCACAGCTGCACGCTTCTCGTGGCGAGCGACGATCACGATCGACCGGAAGACACGGTCTTTGTCTCTCTCACCGTGGTGGGCGCACCGGACATCGGAGTCGACCCATCCGCTCTCGTCTTCGAATCCGCGGTCGGCGAGACCGCGTGTGTCTCGTTGACCCTGTCGAACACCGGCCTCGGCGACCTGGAGTGGCTCGCTCGCGAGGAAGAGGGAACGCTTGTCTTGAAGAACGGGAGCGTCTTCGCCACCCGGATGAGGGGCACGGCTTTCGCTTCGGATCATGCCGCGGAACCCCCGAAAGGTGCTGACGAGCCGAGGGCGGCCAAGACCGCCTCCTCCCGGAGGTCCGGCGGGCCGGATACGTTTGGATACCGCTGGATCGACAGCGACGAGCCGGGCGGCCCGGGGTTCACATGGGAGGATATCTCGAGCGGGGGAACCTCGCCTTCTCTGGGGGACGACGACTACGTCGAGATCCCGCTTTCGTTCGACTTCCCGTTTTACGGGGTTGCCTACGCGTCTCTCAAGATCTCCTCGAATGGGTACCTCACGTTCGGCCCGGACGGTACGGACTACAGCAACGATTCGATTCCGTGCACGCAGGATCCGGACGCGCTCGTCGCCGTCTTCTGGGATGATCTCGATCCGACTCTCGGGGGTTCCGTTCACTACCATTCCGCACCGGACCAGGTCATCGTTCAGTATGAAGATGTGCAGCGCTACGGCGGGAGCGACCCGTATACGTTCCAGGTCGTTCTCTACGAGAACGGTTCGATCGATTTCCGGTATCTGGTCATGTATGGCCCGGTGGACGGCGCGACCATCGGCATCGAGGGACCCTATGGGATCGTCGGCCTGCCGGTCGCCTACAACACCGCGTACCTGCATCACAACCTGAGGGTCCGCATCGAAGATGCCTTCCCCTGGCTGACCGAGCTTCCTCCTGGAGGAGTTGTCGATCCCTCGGATTCGCAGGCTGTCGAGGTGTGCGTCGACGCAACGGCTCTCGGGGTCGGATCGTACGAGGGCATCCTGGTCGTGGAGTCGAACGATCCCGACGAGCCGGAGGTCGTGATTCCCCTGACGATCTCCGTTCGGGGCAATCGGGCGTGGCGCGTGCCCGGCGATGCTCCGACGATCGCGGCAGGGATCGATTCGGCGGTCGCGGGGGACACGGTTTTGGTCGAGCCCGAAACGTACTACGAGAACGATATCCCGATGAAGAGCGGCGTGGTGCTCGTGAGTGAATCCGGGCGGGCCGAGACGGTCATCGACGCGAACGGAGCGGGGAAGGCGTTCCTGATTCAGAACGTGGACAGCACCGGGGTGATTCGGGGCTTCACGATCACGAACGGAGAGTGGTGGGCGGACGGGGGAGCGATGTTCGTGGACCATTCGGACCTTCGAATCGAGGATTGCCTCATCACGAACGGCCACAGCACGGACGGTGCGGGGATCTACCTCTACTATTCCTCGCCGACGATCTTCGGCTGCACCTTCGCGGGGAACTCGGCCGACGACGACGGCGGGGCGGTTCACTGCAATCGGTCCTCGCCGCGCATTCTCCACTCGACGTTCTCCGGGAACGGGGCGCCGGACGGGGGTGCGGTCTACAGTCGGAGCTCCTCGGCTCCGTTGATCGAGAACACGATCGTGGCGTACAACACCGGAGGGAGCGGGATCGAGTGCGAGACGGGAAGTGGCGGAAGCGCGACGCTCGTCTGCTCGGACGTCTTCGGCAACGCGGGCGGAGACTGGGTCGGGTGCATCGCGGGGCAGGAGGGGACGAACGGAAACCTCTCTCTGGATCCCCTCTTCTGCGGCGATGAGACTCCCGAGGCCCCCTGGATGCTCGACGAGGCGTCCCCCTGCGCGGCGGGGAACAACCCGGGCTGCGGGCAGATCGGCGCGTGGGCGGTGGGGTGTTCGGTCGCGACGAGCGTCGCGGCGGCGCCCGCGCCTCCGGAGGCCTTCCGCTTGCACGCGAACGTGCCGAACCCGTTCAATCCCCTTACGACGATTCGGTACGACCTACCGTTCGCCTCGCGGGTGACGCTCCGGGTTTACGATGTCGCGGGGCGCGCGACCCGGACTCTCATCGAGGGTGCGCCGGAAAGCCCCGGGTACCGTTCCGTTCTCTGGGACGGCACGGACGACTTCGGAAGGCCGGTAGGTTCGGGGATCTACTTCTATCGATTGGAGGCCGGGGAGTATAGGGGCACGAGACGGATGGTCCTGTTGAAGTAGCCCACGCGGATCGTTTCGTTACGGTCGGCGGGGGACTGCGTTCCCTCGCCGGCGCGTCCCATCCGGCAACGGCGCCGAAGTCGAGCCGCCGAGGCGCATGCCTCACTCGCGAGAAACCCGGGCGAGAACCGCCGGGACGCTTGTTTCTCCCCAGGGCGATCGTCTCGCCGAGGCCGCCCCTTTCCGGGGACCGATCCGGCCGCGGAAAGCCTTGTCCTCCCTTGAGTTGAGAAAGCCACGCCGCCGCCCTTACCCTATTGACTTATAATGCCTTACGCGGTACAATGGATGCTGATCGAGGAGCGACCCGGGCGCCGACCCCCACCCGCCGCTCTTCCTGGAGAGGCGCCCGCCGGGGCCGCGTCTCCCGCGGCTGGCTCGAGCGATCCCGACGGTCTCCGGTTCGCCGGTCTCCCGACCGCCGGATACGAGCGGTTTCCGAGTCTCCCCGAAGGATGGAAACGAGCGCCGCCGCCTGAGGCCCCGTCGCCCGGCGCGCGCGCGAAGGAGAACCGGCATGCCGATCCCGCATCGCGTCCTTTTCGTGTTCTTCCTGCTCGCGCTCGCCGGAGCGGCGCTCGCCGCACCACCGACCTATTACATCCATGGGGGGCGCGAGGTGCGGCTCGATCTCGACGAGACCCGCCTTCTTCTCTTGCTCGAGGAGGGCGCTCCGCTCGCGGGCTTCGAGGGGGAGGCCCCGCTGGCGAGCGTCGCCGGGGCGAAGACGAAGGGGACCGCCCTCGGCCGCTGGCGCATCGTCGAGTTCGCGAGCCCCGGCAAGAACGCTTTGGAGATGAAGGAACGGATCGATGCGGTGGCCGCGTCTCCCGGGGTCGCGTTCGTCTCGCCGGTCTTCAAGGGGCCCCTGTTCGGATGGCTTACCGTCACCCCGGACATCCTCGCGCGCGTGAAGCCGGACCGGCGGGGGGCGGACATCGACGCCGTTGCCCGCTCCCTCTCCGCCGACCTCGCCGTTCCCGCCGAGCCTTTCGGCGGAATGCAAGGCGCCTTCCGTGTCCGGCCGAACACGAAGAACGGGTTCGACGTGCTCGACCTGGCCAACCGTCTCGCGAAGGACCCGCGCCTCTCGTGGGCCGAGCCGGATCTCCTCGTCACCGGGCGCTCCGAGTACATCCCGAACGATCCCGGCTTCCCCAACCTGTGGGGGATCCGCAACACGGGGCAGTTCGGCGGGGTCCCCGACATGGACATGGACGGCGACGAGGCGTGGGACCTGACCACGGGGAGCGCGTCGATCAGGATCCTCATCCTCGACACGGGCGTTCAGCAGAACCACCCGGACCTGAACCAGCTCCCCGGCCGCGATTTCACCGGCCAGCCGACCGGCGGCGGGCCCGGCAACGAGTGCGACAACCACGGCACCGCCGTCGCCGGGTGCGTGACGGCGATCATCGACAACTCGATCGGCACGGTCGGCATCGCTCCTGGCTGCAAGGTCCTCTCGGCGCGGATCGGGGTCGCCACCGTCCCGTGCGACGGGACCTGGCTCGGGCAGGTGAGCTGGACCGTGGACGCGCTCGACTGGGCGGAGGATCAGGGGGTGCGCGTCACGAACAACAGCAACTCGTACGGCGGGCCGAGCAGCGCGCTGAACGACAAGTACGCCTCGACGCGCGCGGCCGGGATGGTCCACTTCGCGTCCGCGGGGAACGACGGCGTCGAGGGGCTCGGGTACCCCTCGTCGCTCCCGACCGTGCTGTCGATCGCCGCGCTCGAGCCCGACGGCACCAAGGCCTCGTTCAGCAACTACGGGTCCGGTCTTGCGTTCTCCGCTCCGGGGACCGACGTTTACACGACCGACCGTGTCGCCTCCGCCGGCTACTCGTCCGGCGACTACGCGTTCGTCGACGGGACGAGCTTTTCGTCCCCCTACGCGGCGGGCGTCGCCGCCCTTCTTCTCTCGAGCGACCCGACCCTTCCCGCCGACGCGGTGGAGGACATCCTCTCCTACACCTGCATGGACCTCGGGAGCCCGGGTTTCGACAACACGCACGGCTGGGGATTCGTGAACGCGAAGAACGCGCTCCTCTTCAGCGGCTGGCGCGACGCGGCGACCGGGCCGCTCGCCGAGGCGGGGAGCGGCGCCGGGGTCGCCTGGGGGGACTACGACGGCGACGGGGACGCGGATCTCTACGTCGTGAACGACGGCTCGGCGAACCGGCTGATCCGGAACAACGGATCGTTCGGCTTCGAGGACGTGACGAGCGGCCCGCTCGGCGACGCGGGGGCCGGCGCGGGGGCGTCCTGGGGGGACTACGATGGCGACGGGGATCTCGATCTCTACCTCGTCAACGACGGGGCGAACAAGCTTCTCCGGAACAACGGCGGGTCTTTCTCGGACGAGTCCTCCGGTCCGCTCGGAGACACGGGCGAGGGGCGGGGCTGCGCCTGGGTGGATTGCGAGAACGATGGAGACCTTGATCTTTACTTCGTGAACAACGGGGCGAATGTCCTCTTGCGGAACGACGGCGGCGGGGTGTTCGCCGACGCGACGAGCGGGCCCCTCGCCGACGCGGGCGACGGCCGGGGCGCGTCGTGGGGGGACTTCGACAACGACGGCGACATGGATCTCTACCTCGTGAACGGCGGCGCGAACGTGCTCCTCCGAAACGACGGGGCAGGCGTGTTCGTCGACGCGACGGGAGGCCCTCTCGGCAACGCGGGGGACGGCCGGGGCGCGTCGTGGGGCGACTTCGACAACGACGGCGACCTCGATCTCTACGTGACGAACAACGGGGCGAACGTCCTGCTTAGGAACGACGGGAGCGGGACCTTCGCCGACGCGACGAGCGGCCCCCTCGGCGACACGGGGAGCGGGACGGGGGTCGGGTGGGCCGACGCGGACAACGACGGCGATCTCGATCTCTACGTGGTGAACGACGGCTCCGCGAACCGGCTTCTCAGGAACGACGGCGCCGGCGTGTTCGCCGAAGCGACGCCGGACCCGCTGGACGACGCGGGGAGCGGGCAGGGGACGGCGTTCGCGGACTTCGACGGGGACGGCCTCGTCGACATCTACCTCGCGAAGGACGGCGCCAACCGTCTCTTCCAGAACCTCTCGGAACCGGCGAACTCGTGGGTCCGTTTCCGCGTCGTCGGCGTCGTGTCGAACACCTCCTCGATCGGCGCGCGCCTCCGCGTCGTCGTTGGGGGAGACGCGCAGATCCGCGAGATCGACGGCGGGTCCGGCTATCTCTCGGAGGGCTCGCTCGAGGTCGAGTTCGGACTCGGGAGCGCGGCGACGATCGACTCGGTCCGGGTGACGTGGCCCTCCGGCCTCGAGAAGTCCTTCACGAGCCTCGCAGCCGATACCGCCTACGTCGTTCGGGAGCTCGTGCCTCCGGTCGTCACCGTGATCTCTCCGAACGGCGGCGAGGAGTGGGGGCAGGGAGCGGTCCGGGAGATCCGCTGGGCGAACGCCGGCGGGGAGGCGGAGAGCTGGTTTATCGAGTACTCCGCGAACGCCGGGGCGGATTGGGACTCGGTGCGCTTCGAGGCGGGCGCCGGAGACGGGAGCCACAGCTGGACCGTGCCGAGCACGCCGACCGACCAGGCGCTCGTGCGCGTCACGATGGAGAACGGGGACGGAGCAGGCGCCGACGCGAGCGACAACTTCTTCTCGATTCTCGCGGTGCCGGTCCCGACGGTTCTCTCGCCGAACGGCGGAGAGCTTTGGGAGGTGGGGAGCGGGCAGACCATCGCGTGGTCGAACGCGGGAGATCCGGCGACCGCGCACACGGTCGAGTACAGCACGAACAGCGGCGCGGCGTGGGTCGCCCTGGCCGACTCGCTTCCGGGGGACGGCGGGGGGAGCCTCCCCTGGGCGGTCCCGGACGTGCCCACTCAGGAGGCGCTCGTCCGCGTGGTCCTCCACAACGCCGAAGGCTCCTCGATCGACTCGAGCGACGGCGTCTTTTTCATCGCTCCGCCGGCGAACCCGTCCACTGCTTTCTTCTCGGTGACCGGCCTTCCTCTCGGCGACGCGGGGGCGGGGCGCGGCGCGGCGTGGGCCGATTTCGACGGCGACGCCGACCTCGACCTCTACGTCGCCAACAGCGACGGGGCGAACTGCCTTCTCGAGAACCAGAGCGGGTCGTTCGTCGATGCAGGGATCGTCTCGATGCAGGACGTCGCTGCGAGCCACGGCACCGCCTGGGCGGACTACGACAACGACGGCGATCTCGACCTGTACGTCGCGAACAGCGAGACGGCGAACCGCCTCTTCCGGAACGACGGGGCCGGCGCGTTCGTGAACGTCGCGGCGGCGCCGATCGACGACAACGGGAAGGGGATTTCCATCGCCTGGGCGGACTACGACGCGGACAACGACGTCGATCTCTATCTCGTGAACAGCACCGGATCGAACCGTCTTTTCAGGAACAACGGGAACGGGACGTTCACCGACGTCACGACCGCCCTGCTTGCCTCGGTCGGGACGAAGCTGGGGGCGGCGTGGGCGGACGCCGACAACGACGGCGACGCCGATCTCTACCTCGTGAGAAACGGCGCGAACAAGCTCTTCCTGAACAACGGGAGCGGCGTCTTCTCGGACGGAACGACGGGGCCGCTCGCCGACGCGGGGTTCGGATCCGGCCCCGCCTGGGGCGACTACGACAACGACGGCGACCTCGATCTCTACATCACGAACCGCGGCGCGAACCGGCTTCTCCGGAACGAGGGGGGAGGCGCGTTCACGGACGCGACGAGCGGGCCGCTCGGCGACGTGGGGGACGGTTTCGGCGCCGCTTGGGGCGACCACGACAACGACGGCGACCTCGATCTCTATCTCGCCAACGACGGCTACAACCGTCTCTTCCGGAACGACGGGTCCGGGGTTTTCGTCGACGCGGCGAACGAGGCGCTTCTCGATCCGGGCTCCGGGCAGAGCGCGACGTGGGCGGACGCGGACGCGGACGGCGATCTCGATCTCTATTTGACCAACCTCGGTGAGAACCGCTACTTCCGGAACGACCTGGCGAGCGGCGCGCACTGGATCCACGTCAGGCTCGAGGGGAGGATCTCGAACCGGGCCGCGATCGGCGCCCGCGTGCGGGTCGCGGCGGGCGGACTCCGGCAGATCCGCGAGATCGCGAGCGGGAACGGGTACCTCGCGCAGAGCTCGCTCGTCGCGGCCTTCGGGCTCGGGGCGGCCGTGCTCGTCGACACGATCGAGGTGCTCTGGCCGAACGGGACCGTCCAGGTCGTGACCGCCCTCGCCGCCGATCAGGCCGTGACGATCGTCGAGCCGCAGGCGCTGTGGGTGGACGTCACGACGGGCCCGCTGGGGGACGCGGGCGCCGCCCAGGGGGTCGCCTGCGGGGACTACGACGGCGACGGAGACGAGGACATTTACGTAGCGAACCTCGGAGGATCGAACGTTCTCTTGCGAAACGAGGGGGGCGGCGTGTTCGCCGACGCAACCGCCGGGCCGCTCGGCGATGCGTCCGACGGCGAGGGGGCGGCCTGGGCGGACTTCGACGACGACGGAGACCTCGATCTCTATCTCGTGAACGCGGGGGGCGCGAACAAGCTCTTCCGGAACGACGGCGGCGCGTTCGCCGACGCGACGGCCGGACCGCTCGGCAACGCCGGGTTCGGCTTCGCGGGCGTCTGGGGAGACTACGACAACGACGGCCATGTGGATCTCTTCGTGGTCAACGCGGGATCGGCGAACCGCCTGCTCCGGAACAACGGAGACGGCTCGTTCTCGGACGCGACCCCGGCGGTGATGCAGGACGCGGGCGGCTACGGGCTCTCCGCCGCATGGGGGGACTACGACAACGACGGCGACCTGGACCTCTACATGGGGAAGGGCTTCGAGCCGAACCGTCTCTATCGGAACGACGGGGGCGGCGTCTTCGCGGACGTGACGGCGGGTCCTCTCGGCGACGCGGGGATCACCTACGGCGTCGACTGGGGGGACTACGACAACGACGGCGACCTCGATCTCTACATCGCCAACGACGGAACGGCGAACCGTCTCCTCCGGAACGACTCGGGGGTCTTTGTCGACGCGACGGCGGGGCTGCTCGGGGACGCGGAGTCGAGCTGGGGCGTCGCCTGGGGCGACTGCGACAACGACGGCGATCTCGATCTCTTCGTCGCGCAGTCGGGAGCGAACCGGCTCTTTGAGAACACAGGGGGCGGGGTCTTCGTAGACGGAACGGAGGTCGGTCTCAGGAACGCATCGTCGGGCGCGGGCGCGGCGTGGGCCGATTTCGATTCGGACGGCGATCTCGATCTCTACTTGGGGAACGCCGGGGGGGCGAACTCCCTCTTCCGGAACGACTCGTCCGGAGGGAACCACTGGCTACGCGTCTCTCTCACCGGGAACGCGTCGAACCGCTCGGGGATCGGGGCTCGCGTGCGCGTGGTGTCGGGCGGAAGCGCACAGATCCGGGAGATCTCCGGAGGCTCCGGGTTCGGCTCGCAGAGCTCGCTCGCCGCGGACTTCGGCCTGGGATCTTCGGCGACGGTCGACTCGATCCTGGTGTTCTGGCCGAGCGGCGTCGTGACCGACACGTCCGGCCTCGCGGCGGACCAGGCGATCGTCCTTCTCGAGTCGGGCAACGGGACGGGAGCGGGCGGTTCGCCTCTTCCGAAGCACTTCGCGCTTCACGCGAACACGCCGAACCCGTTCAACCCGATGACCACGTTCCGCTACGCGCTTCCCGAGCCGGGCCGCGTGCGCCTCGCCGTGTACGACGTCTCGGGGAGGCTCGTGAAGGTTCTGAGAGACGGAAACGAGAGGGCGGGTGTCTTCTCCGCCTCGTGGAACGGGACGGACGAGACGGGTCGCTCGGCCGGATCGGGGGTTTACTTCGTGCGCATGGAAGCGCGCGGCTTCGCCTCGACCCGAAAGATGTTGCTCATTCGCTGACGCGCGTTCCGCCGGTCTCCCGGCGAAAAGAGAGGCCCGCGGACGGCTGTCGCCCCGGGCCTCTTGCTGTTGGGTTCATGTTGGGGGCGGTTACCTGTTTCCGTCCCTACTCCTCAAATAGGCGGCTGTCCCCGCTCCCTCACTTCACGAGCGTGATCTTCCGCACGGCCGTTTCATCCGGCGTTTGGAGCCTGAGGAGGTAGATCCCGGCCGCCACCTCCATGCCGCGTTCGTTTCTTCCGTTCCAGACCCGTGCGTGGCTCCCCCCCGCGCTTCGCTCGGAGAAGAGCGTCGTCACGAGCCGACCGGACACGTCGTATACGGAGAGCGTCGCCGGGCCCTCCCCCGGAAGGTCGAAGCGAACCGTTGTCGAGGGGTTGAACGGGTTCGGCGCGTTCGCGTGGAGACGGGGCCGCGCGCTCGCGGGAAGAGCGCCCTCCGCGACGGAGGTCTGTGCCTCGCTCACGAGGACGACCTGGTCGGCGGCGACGTTCGTGAGAACCGTGACGATCCCCGAGGGCCACCGGATGGCGATCGTGTCCGCGGAGACGACGCTCCCGAGCCCGAACTCCGCGGCAGGCGAGTCCTGCGAGTCGTGCCCCGAGCCGGCGTTGATCTCGCGCATCTGCGCGCCCATCGACGAAACGAGCCTCACCCGGGCGCCGATTCCGCTCCGGTTCGACACCGAGCCCAAGAGAACCACGTGGATCCAGTGCTTGGCCGATCCCCCCTCGTTCCGGAAGAGCCGGTTCGTGGGGCCGTAGTTCGCGAGGTAGAGATCGAGGTCGCCGTCCGCGTCGTAGTCGCCCGCCGCAACGCCGATCCCGCTCCCGGTGTCGCCGAGCGGCGCCGTCGTCGCGTCGGTGAACGTGCCGTTCCCCTGGTTGCTGAAGAGCTTGTTCGCCGCCCCGACGTTGGAGACGTAGAGATCGAGGTCCCCGTCGTTGTCGAAGTCGGCCCATACGCAGCTGTAGCTCGGGCTCGTGTCGTCGAGCGGGGCCGCGGTGACGTCGGTGAACGTGCCGTTCCCGTTGTTCCGGAAGAGGCGGTTCGGGTACGCGGCGGTCCCGTTGCAGAGGTAGAGGTCGAGGTCGCCGTCGTTGTCGTAGTCGCCCCAGGCGACCCCGATTCCGGTGCCGACGTGGTTCAGCGGGGCGGTGGTGACGTCGGCGAAGACCCCGTTGTCGTTCCGGAAGAGCCTGTTCTGATTGGTGTAGACGGACACGTAGAGGTCGAGGTCGCCGTCGTTGTCGTAGTCCCCAAACGCCACCCCCTCGCTGTCCCGCGGCGTCAGGAGAGGGCCGTGCGTGGCGTCGACGAACGTTCCGCTGTCGTTGCGGTAGAGGCGATCCACGCTGCTTCCCGCCGCCCCCTGCGCGTTCGCCACGAAGACGTCGAGGTCGCCGTCGTTGTCGTAATCCGCCCACGCGGCCGACGCGCCGTTCCCGAGATCGTTGAAGAGGGGCGTGGAGACGTCGGCGAAGGCCCCGCCCCCGTCGTTCCGGAGGAGCTTGTCCGCCTGCGCGTTCGTCTTGGCGAGGAAGAGGTCGAGGTCGCCGTCGTTGTCGTAGTCGCCGAAGACGCACCCGTTGTGGTCGCCCGTGTCTCCGAGCGGTCCGGTCGTCGCGTCGACGAACGTCCCGCCTCCGTCGTTACGGAAGAGCTTGTTCGCAAGGCCCATGCTCCGGCCGTGGTAGATGTCGAGGTCGCCGTCGTTGTCGTAGTCGCCCCAGGCGACGCTCGCTCCGTTCCCCGTGTCTCCGAGCGGCCCGCTCGTCGCGTCGCTCCACCCGAGCCCCATCTGCCCGAACGCGGCCTGGAGGTTCGGGCGCGGCCCGATGTTCCCCGAGAGCCCGAAGTACTGGGGGGTCCCGGTGCTCTTGAGGAGGCTCCGGATGTAGGAGGGGGAAGGGGGCGACGCGGAGACGGCCGCCTTCCAGCGCCCGACGCAGCAGGCGACCGCGCCGGCGACGATCGGCGAGGCGCTCGACGTTCCCGAGAAGTTGGCGGTGTAGTAGTAGTTCGGCCCCTCGGACAGGTAGAGATCGCCGTAGCCGGTCGTGGCAACGTTCTCGCCCCATCCTTGAAGGTCGAAGCGCTGGCCGTGGCTCGAGAAGGAGAGGCGCTCGAGATCGCCCTCGACCCAGGTGCCCCCGGCGTATGCGCCGCCCGCGCCGACGACGATCGCCCCCGAGTTCCCGTACCAGACGAGGTTGTCGGTGTTCACCCCGCTCCCCGCGACCTCGCCGCCGTTGCCGCCCGCCTCGACCACGTTGATCCCGTTCGCGACCGCGTTCACGATCGCCGCGTAGACGCCGTTGTACGACTGGGGGTTCGGGTGGACGTTCGTCCACCACTCGATGGGGATGTAGTCGGGCTGCGCCGTGTTCGGGTCGTAGTAGTTCCACTGCTGCTCGAGGAGGATCACGTCGCCCGCGGAGAGCCCGGCGATCGCGTAGCCGATCGCGGCCGGGACGTCCCACGTCGTGTCGACCGGCGGCCCGGGCACGATGAAGTACGACCCGCAGGTCTTGAGGCCCGCTCCGTAACAGATGCCGGTCGTCCCCCATCCGTTGTTGTTCGCGACGAGCTCGCCGATCACCGCCGTCCCGTGGTTGTCGCTGCCGAAGGGGTCGAGGATCGTGTTGGGGTTGATCTGCGAGCCGACCGCCTTCGTGATGTCCGCGTGGTTGTAGTTCCAGCTGTACTCGATGTCGCAGACGCGGACGTTGTTGCCTGTCCCGCCGGTCTGGGTCCACGCGTAGTCCGCGTCGATGCCGGTCGGCGTGGAGCCGGCCGGGCGGAGGTAGCCCTGGTAGGAGTTGTAGTTCGGCGGCGTCGGGAGCGGCGTTGGGAGGGGCATCGGCCGCGCCGAGAGAACGCCGGGGAGTGCCTCGAGCCTCGCCGCGATCTCCCACACATCCGAGCCGCGCGGGATGCGGAGGCGGTAGATGTTGTTCAGGTTGTAGACGCTCTCTCTCGTTTCCGCCTCGCCGCGCGTCTGCCATTCGTCGAGTGTTTCTTCGGGAACGTCGCAAAGCCGGCGCCACGAGTGCCGCTCGAGGTCGGCGAGGAGGCCGTCCACGCCGGCGAGCGCGTCGCCCGCGAGGTCGACGGGCGCTCCGTCCCGGAGGCGCACCTTCGCGTTTTCGGTGAAGAGGACCTCGATGAGGTCCGTGCGGCAGGGATAGGGTCCTGCGGCTTCCGGGGTCGAGGCGAGGGATGCGGCCACGGCGAGAAGGCAGAGAGCGATCGCGAGACGGGGGGCGAGGGACATGGTTCCCTCCTTTCGTAGCTGGGTGGGGACGGGCCGAACCAACGAACCGAATCTATTCTATCACAAAGGGTTCAGGAGGGGAAGCCGGCCGCGAGGGGGAGGCTTGGTCTCTGGTATCTTGACAAACCAGGGACACTCGAACGGCGGGGCCTGCCGGCGGCTGTCCGCTCGCTGCTCACCCTCCGCGCTTCGCGCTCCGGGTACTCCCTCGGCGGCCTCGGTCGCGCCCTCAAGGAAGAGTGATCGGAGGCGCCCGAGCGCGCCAATCGGCTGTGCGTCTCGCGGACGCCTGCCGCCGCCACCCGCCGTGGCTGCGGTTTGGTACCAGGTTCCTTATTCCTTCCGGCTGATAAAGCTGGCTCGTCGGGCATCATCTGGAATGAGGTATCTGGTTCCACTGTACAATCAGTGGTAGAATGATCCCGGTTCAACGAACCCGCGTTGTCTCCTTTTCATGAGGTGTCGGCCATGCGGATCATCGGTGCGCTCTTTCTCTCTCTGTTCCTGGTGGTCGTGATCGGATGCGGCGGAGACGATGCGGTCGACCCCGGCGGGCCCGGTGACAACACGCCCGGGCCGGAGACCCCCGAACTGTCGATCCAGAGCTTCGCGCGGGAGTATGCGGAGATGGACAGCGCGGGGTACGCCTCGTACCTCGACGCGAACTACACGTTCGAGCTCCTTCCGGAGGAGGTCGACTCGGACGATCCGCGGGGATGGTGGGACCGGACCGAGGAGCTCGAGATCGCGGGGAGGATGTTCAACGGGAGGTACAACGACCAGGGCCAAAAGGTAAACCGGATCGACCTCACCCTCCAGGTCAAGAGCAAGGTCGTGGACAACACGGGCTACCCGGGAAAGCCGCCCGGGGAGATCTGGTACAAGGTCGTCTGTTTCGTCGATCTCAAGGTCGTCGTGGAGGACCCGAGCGACCCGGAAGGGATCGTCAACTTCATCGTCTTCAGCAATCAGGACTTCATCATGCGGCCCGATCCTTCCGGCGCGGAGCGATACCTCGTGTACAAGCAGAAGGACCAGCCTTCGATCAACAAGACGACCGGGCCGGCTGCCGTGGAACGGAACGCAGTAGCTGGAGCAGGGTCAAGAGCCTCTTCCGATAGCAGGCCCGGATCCCCGCCCGTACGCCCGGGACTCATCTCCCGGGCGTTCCGTTTTTCGGGGTCTTCCGGGAACAGAACGAACCTCCCGAGCGTAGGTGGGTCGAGATGAGCAGCGACGGGGCCGCCGAACGGAACGATGCCCCGGCGGACGCGCGCGAGCGGTCCGTCGTCCGGCGCCTTCGGGCGGTGGACCGGAGCGGCCTCGGGGAGCTCCTCGATCGATGCGGGGAGGATCTGATGCGCACGCTTGTCTACGTCGTCGGGAATCGCGAAGCGGCGGAGGACGTTTTCCAGGAGACGTGGGTGCGCGTGATCCGGGGAATCAGGCGCTTCGATCCGGGGCGGCCCTTCGCCCCTTGGCTC